>QNCQ01000350.1 GCA_003645825.1 Fidelibacterota bacterium | reverse complement strand
TTCGGTTTATTATATTCCGTACCTGCCGGTTGTAGTGAAGGGTTTTGATATTTTTGTGATTGTGATATTGGGGATTATGCTTATATTTACAGGAGCTTTCTATCCCAGTAAAAGAATTGGTAAGATGGAGATTGTAAAGGCAATTAATTATGAAAAATGAAGAAAGTGTATTGATTGTTAGGAATGTTTATAAATCTTATCAGAATGATGGGTTGAAAGTTGAAGTTTTGAAGGGGGTTAGTTTTTCTGTAGCTAAAGGAGAAATGGTGGCTATTATGGGACCTTCGGGTGCTGGTAAATCCACTCTATTAAATATTATTGGAACCCTTGAATACCCTGATTCGGGGGAAATTCTAATTGGTGGTAGGAACCCTTTTAAACTCTCCGATGCGGAGCTTGCAGCTTTCAGGAATAAGGAAATTGGTTTTGTTTTTCAGTTTCATCACCTACTGCCGGAGTTTTCGGCGCTGGAGAATGTTATGATACCGTCGATTATATATAGTGATGAGTATAGTGAGAGTAAAAAGAGAGCGATCGAAATTTTGTGCGAGGTTGGTTTGAGCGAGAGATTGAATCACAGACCAAACATGTTGTCAGGTGGTGAGAGACAGAGGGTTGCTGTTGCGAGGGCTTTGATAAATGATCCTGGGCTAGTGCTTGCTGATGAGCCTACGGGAAATCTGGATGTTGAAAATGGTGATAGGTTAATGGAGTTACTTCTAAAGATAAACAGAGATATTGGGACTACTTTTATTATAGCTACTCACAACCCTGAAGTTGCGGAGAGGGCAGACAGAATTATTTATCTCAGAGATGGTATGATTATCGATGAAAAATGATTGGTTGATTTAGGGTAAAAATGGTTTTAATTTAGGGTGAAAATTATTTGAAAGAGGTTGGATAAGGTTATGAAAGAAAATTTTTCAAGGAAGATACAGCAGATAATAAAATATGCCAAGGAAGAGGCAATTAGACTGGGACACAGTTATATAGGATCCGAACATCTTCTGCTTGGTATGTTGAGACAGGAAAGAAGTGTCGGAGTTGAGGTTTTGCTCAATCTCGGTATAGATATAGAGTATTTAAGGAAGGCTATAGAAGATGCCATACGTCCATCCGGGGGGACTTTAACTCTTGGACATCTTCCTTTGACCAAGAGGGCAGAAAGAATTTTGAGAAATACTTACAATGAAGCCAAAGAGCTTGGCTCTCCGGAAATTGGAGATGAGCACCTGCTTCTGGCGATGCTAAAAGAGACAGAGGGGATTGCATATCAGGTTTTGAGCGAAATGGGTGTTGATTATGATACAGTGAGAGAAGAGCTTACAGATCCGTTCTTTAAGAATCAGTATTCTTCTGAAAGAGGGGAGAAAAAATCTAAGACACCCGCCCTCGATCACTTTTCCAGGGATATAACGAAGCTCGCAGAGAAGGGGGAACTTGATCCGGTAATAGGTAGAGACAAGGAAATAGAAAGAGTTGCTCAAATTTTAACGCGAAGAAAGAAGAATAATCCCGTCTTGATTGGGGAGCCAGGTGTGGGTAAGACTGCTATAGCTGAAGGTCTTGCTTTGAGGATTGTAAAAAAACAGGTACCAAGGCTTTTGTATAATAAGAGGATTGTGGATCTTGATCTTGCGGCAATTGTTGCTGGTACGAAGTACCGCGGACAGTTTGAAGAGAGGATGAAGGCTATAATGCAGGAACTTGAAAAGGCAAAAGATGTGATCCTTTTCATAGATGAGCTTCATACCATTGTAGGTGCAGGGGGTGCATCTGGTTCGCTTGATGCTTCGAATATGTTTAAGCCTGCTTTAGCAAGGGGTGAGATTCAATGTATAGGAGCTACAACGCTGGATGAATATAGAAAGTACATTGAAAAGGATGGAGCGCTTGAAAGAAGATTTCAGAAAGTGATTGTGAATCCTCCCAGCAGAGAAGAAACCTTTGAAATTTTGAAAGGGTTAAAGAGCAGGTATGAGGAACATCATAATGTGGTGTACACAGAGGAAGCTTTATGGGCATGTGTTGAGCTAAGTGATAGATACATAACCGATAAGTATCAGCCTGACAAGGCTATTGATGTGATGGATGAAGCTGGCTCCAGGGTTCATCTGCGCGAGATAATAGTTCCGAAGGAGATACTGGATCTTGAGAAGAAGATAGAGGGGATTAGAAAAACCAAGGAGAAAGTTGTAAGAGAACAAAATTTTGAGAAAGCCGCGGAGCTACGGGATAGGGAGAGAAGGTTAAAAGAAAAACTGAGGGTAATGCAGGAGAAATGGGAAAAAGCGGATAAGAAGAGAAAAGCTCTTGTGCTTGAAGAGGATGTGGCTGATGTGGTTGCTATGATGACGGGGATTCCTGTTAATAAGGTTAGGGAAACTGAGAATAAGAAGCTCCTTCAGATGGAGGAAAATCTAAGGAAATTCATTGTAGGGCAGGATGAGGCTATTAAGAAGCTGTCGTCTGCTATAATAAGAGCCAGAGCAGGAATAAAGG
>QNCQ01000349.1 GCA_003645825.1 Fidelibacterota bacterium | reverse complement strand
ATTATCTCGTACGTACTTTGTAAATTCGCGATATCGGTTTATATCAAACTTTAATTTTTGGTCCTTTATCAGTTTTCCTACTAACCTCCATCTTTTCATGAACAGTAATGTATCAGCATTTACCCCCTTTGAGGAAAGCAAAATCACATCTGCAAGACAGCCTGGATTGAGTCCGAGATGTTTGAATTTTTTCAAATTAATCCACACAAAACTCAAATCAGGAGAAATGGGTTCAGTCAATTTCACGGAGCTATCAGGAAGAATCCTGTCCAGCTCATGCATAATCCCTGCAGCTACCATAGAGCTGTCATTCCCAAGGTGTCCTGGCCCGAAAGTAGCCTGAAAAAGAACTTTATAAACATCTTCTAGTTGGGCATCGGGATATTTCCTGAAAAACAGCAATATCTGACCTTGCCACAAACTTTCATCTGTAGAATTGTCACAGCCTACAAGCAAGAGCAAAAGGTACAGCCAGAGGATATGTCTACCCCTTCTGGTTTTCATCTTTCTCTTCTCTATCTATCTCTTCATATTCTGCATCCTCAGCATCGTTAACATTGATTAGGCTATTTTCCTTTTTCTGAATGTCCTTTACTTCCTTTATCTGAACCTTAGTTAGAGCCCTTTTCAGGATTTTAATCAGAAGATATATTAGCAAAGCAATTGCAAATAATTGAATCAACTTCATTTTAATAATCTCCTAGTTGGGTTATAATATTTCACCCCCTCAAAGGGTTCCTTTACCACCTTGAGAATATCGTTCAAGTCATCTTTATTGTTAACAAAATCCATCTCCTCGGTATTAATAATCAAAAGAGGGCTATCTTTATAGAAGAAGAAGAATTCATTATAAACATGCACGAGAGATTCGATATATTCACGCTGGATATACTTTTCGTAGCTTCTACCACGTTTTCTTATATTATGCATAAGCCTATCCACACTTGCCTGAAGAAAAATGACAAGGTCAGGTTTAAGCACATCCCTCTCCAGCAGTTTATATACAGAATTGTACAGTTCAAACTCCCTCTCATTCAAATTAATGCTAGCAAAAAGCTTGTCCTTCTGAAACATGTAATCGCTTACAACCAGTTTCGAAAACAGATCAAATTGCTTGAATTCCATTTGCTGCCTGTAACGGCTTAAGAGAAAAAACATCTGTGTCTGAAAAGCATACCTCTCAGGATCAACGTAAAAGTCTTCGAGGAAAGGATTTTCTTCAAACCTCTCGAGCACGATTTTGGCAGAAAGTTCCTCAGACAAGATCTTAGCAAGACTTGTCTTTCCAACTCCTATAACTCCCTCGATGGCAATATAATATATATTTTTCATAATTCGCTCACGGGCACCGAGCCGATTTTCTTTACTTCCCTGCTTTTACTGTCCAGCTTAGAAACCATTTCCGAAATTTCCATACCAGTAACAGGGCACACATAATCCGGAGCAATTTCTTGTAAAGGGATCAGAACAAATCCTCTTTCCCACATACCTTCATGCGGAATGGTAAGCTTATCTGTTCTTACAACGGTGTCCTGGAAAGCAATAATATCCAGGTCTATGATCCGCGGTTCATACCTCTCTTGTCTTTTCAGATCCCTACCCATTTCCACTTCAATCCCTTTAAGAAAATTCAACAAATCCTCTGGTTCCAATCTTGTTTCAATTTCAATAACCATGTTATAAAAATCTGGTAGGTCCAAATTGTACATTGCCTCGGTTTCATATATTGACGAGATATTTACGATTTGAAGAAAGGGAGCTCTTTTGAGCTTTCTCAGGGCATTCACTAAATTTTTTTTTCTATCCCCTATATTTGTACCAAGTCCTATGAAAACACGCTTATACATCGAGAATTTAAAAGAATTGTTGAAATTCCTCCCTGGTGGATTCCAGCTCTATTTGAACGTAGTCCAGCACCCCCTTTAAAGGAGCATTCGGTTTTCTTACAGCCACCCGTGCAAAATCCACTGGGAAGTTTCTAAAAATCGATTTAAGGATTTTTCCTGCCAGCTTTTCAAGAAGATAATACCTCGAATTCGTCACAACATCGTGAACTATTCTGTAAACTTCTTCGTAATTTATTGTATCTTCAAGATGCCCTGTTCTCATTGCTTTTTTCATATCGAACTTGAGCTCAAGATCAACTTCAAATCTACCCCCTAGTATTTTTTCCTGTTCAGCTACCCCATGGTAACCATAAAAAACCATATTTTTCAGTAAAACTTTCCCCATTCCCGAAACCAAAAATTTACTCCACGAATTTACCCAAAGCCCTTTCCATTGTCAAGGAATGAGGGATTCAAAACTTTTACCGCTGGTAAAACAAAAAGAGAAGCTCAATTTTCATATATATGCCACCTCTGATATTAACCATGCAATATAACAGAATGTAAAAATGGAAGAGAACTATTTATATGCTTAGCTGGGGAGCAGGGATTCGAACCCCGATTCCGTGGTCCAGAGCCACGTGTCCTGCCGTTGGACGACTCCCCAATATCACAAAGT
>QNCQ01000348.1 GCA_003645825.1 Fidelibacterota bacterium | reverse complement strand
TTTGATGGAGCTCATTTCCGAAAGGACATTGCCAGAAAAGGTTTAAAAAGACTGGGGGTACTATGAAGATCTTAGTAACCGGTGGAGCCGGGTTTATAGGCAGCCATGTAGCAGATGCCTATATCAACCAGGGACATGAGGTGGTAATCATTGATAACCTTTCAACAGGGAGAAAGGAGTTCGTAAACCCTAAGGCCAGATTCTTCGAGCTGGATATTCGATCTGATAAAGCTCACAGATTAATCCTTGAAGAGAAATTTGATGTTATAAACCATCATGCTGCTCAGATTAATGTAAGAAAGTCCACTGACGACCCTATTTTCGATGCGGATGTAAACATTCTTGGAACACTTAATCTCCTTGAAGCAGCAAAAAAAACAGGGGTTAAAAGATTTATATTTGCATCAACCGGTGGAGCAATTTACGGTGAGCAGGACTATTTTCCTGCCAATGAGGAACATCCTACAAAGCCAATTTCTCCCTACGGCATTGGGAAACTAACTGTGGAAAAGTATCTTTATTACTACAATTACGTCTTTGGCATGAGCTATGTGGTACTGAGATACTCTAACGTTTATGGCCCACGCCAGAATCCCCATGGGGAAGCAGGCGTTGTTGCTATCTTTTGCGAAAGAATGCTAACCGGGGAAAAGGCTATAATAAACGGAGACGGCAAGCAGACAAGAGATTATGTGTTTGTCGAAGATGTAGTAAGAGCCAACGTACTCGCTCTGGAAACCGATCACGTGAATGAAATTTATAACATCGGTACTGGCAAAGAAACGGACGTTAACACAATCTTCTGCAAACTCAGAGATATGATTGATCTGAGAATAGAGGAATTTCACGGTCCTGCCAAACCTGGCGAACAGAGGAGGAGCGTCATAGATCCTGCAAAAGCAGAGAAGCTACTGGGCTGGAAACCAGTATATGATCTTGAGGAAGGGCTAAAAGCTACCGTAGAATTTTTTAAATCTCAACATGGTAGGGAATAGATTAATGGAAGGAACTAAAATCTCAGATTTACAAAAATCTTTTGGAATAATCGGAGAATCCGATGATATAAAGGAAATAATTGAAACAATTGCTCAGGTTGCTAAAGCCGACATCACTGTTCTGATAATAGGAGAAAGTGGAACTGGAAAGGAGCTGGTTGCTGATGCAATTTACAAATCCAGCTTGAGAAGGCATAGGCCATTTATTAAAGTTAACTGTGGAGCAATTCCGGCAGGCATAATTGAGAGCGAATTATTTGGTCATGTTAAGGGATCCTTCACCGGTGCGATAGAAGATCGAAAAGGATATTTCGAAACTGCCGATGGGGGGACAATCTTTCTGGATGAGATAGGGGAGATGCCTTTAGAAACTCAGGTGAAATTACTCAGAATCCTAGAACTTGGGGAGTTTATTCCTGTGGGAGGTTCCAAAGCCAAGAGAGTCGATGTAAGAATCATTGCAGCGACCAATAAAGACTTATATGAAGAGGTAGAAAAAGGCAACTTCCGAAGGGATCTCTTTTACAGAATAAAGACTGTGACCATTGCAATTCCTCCACTGAGGAAGCACCCAGAAGATATTCCTCTTCTGGTGGAAAAGTTTGCCCTTGATTTTGCAAACAGGAATAATATTCCGTTTAAAGGCTTCTCGCCTTCAGCTATGAAGCTCTTGCAGCAATATCCGTGGCCTGGTAATGTTCGAGAGCTCAAAAATTTCGTTGAAAGTATGATAGTACTGCACAAAGGGGAGGTGATAACCAGCAGAGATGTGACAAAGAGATTGTTTGCTGAAAGAAAAGCTTTAAACGACAATCTGCCAATTCGGGTTGGAAAGCCACCTGACCAAGCAGAACGGGAACTTATCCTGCATCAACTTTTTCTACTGCGAGAGGAAATAAGAGATTTAAAGAGTTATCTATTCTCCGGGGGCAGAGAACAGGAAATTAAAAGTTTACCTCCTCTGGAAGCTAAAAAAGAGGTCTTTGTAGAAGATGAAATACTAACTGAAGAAGAACCTGCCAAAGAAGAAGAGCATACTATAAATCCAGCAAAGATAGGGAAGGTTTCTCTTGAAGACGTTGAGCGCGAACTGATTGAGGGAACCCTGCGCAAATTCAATTTTCAAAAGAGAAAAACAGCTAATGTTCTTAAGATAAGCGAGAGAACGCTTTACAGAAAAATCAAGGAATATGGACTGGAAGATACCGAAGAAGAGAAATAAACTACTGTTGCTTACCATTCTGTTACTTGCCAGCTCATGCTGGTATTACTCATTTAAAGGAACACTGCCCCCGCATATAAAGACCATTGCTATCCCCACCTTTGATAACCAAACCGCTGAATTTAACATTGAAGAGACCATCACTGACGGAATAAGGGCTCAATTTATCCAGGAAAATATTCTTAAGCTCAGAGATGAAAACGACTCAGATTCTATACTCTCTGGCAAAATTCTTAGCGTAACAGACAGTCCTTTGGTCTACAAAGATACACAGCTCGGTGAGGAAGT
>QNCQ01000347.1 GCA_003645825.1 Fidelibacterota bacterium | reverse complement strand
TCCGATTTTATTGTCATTTCTGGTTCTCGGCAGTTTAGGTTGCCTGTCCATTTGTCAAAAATATAGCCACTTTTCGATATAGCCTGAATTGTGATGGGAATCTCCCGATAGTATTTTCCACTGAAATTTGGTTTGTTTATTATGATTGAGTTTATTTTTATTTTTCCCGCTTCTGGAGGGTTGATATGAACTTTTAATGAATATGCGGCACTCAATCCGAAGAGGTTTTGTAGAAATGAAAAAAAATATGCTGGTCTGTAGAAGGCAAACTTTTTTATATTTTCGATGTCATTTAACCAATTATAAAATTTTTTTTCTGGTAGCCATCTTTCAAGATGCCTATACATTTCATTTGATATCAAATTTTTTAGAGAGTCGACAGTTTCACTGATATATCTGTAGGATAAATATGTATTAATTAAGTCACACGCTGTATTTATAAATTGATTTCTAAAAGAAGAATTATGAATTAGCTTTCTAAATATTAGAGTAGACCAGGGTGGATTGGGCCAATTAGGGCCATTAGGCTCAAGTGCAAATTCAAGTGTATTAAACTTGTAAGCAGTGGGATCATAGAGTCCGAAACAAAAATCGGTATCAAAAAGAATCCATCTAAATTTCTTTCCGGGTGCATTCCAATATTTTAGATTATTGCCTGGCCAATCCCTGTTGTCTAAGTAGATCTCTGTAATCAGGTAGTTTATATATTCATCAATATCCATTTTTCCTTTTACATACTCATAGTTTGATTTTATTGTCATATTATTATGTTTAATGAAATTGTATAAGTCATTGTAATCCTTACCTGAGCCGTGTATAACTGTGTTGTACATTTCGAGTAGGTTTATTTTGTCCTTATCTAAATAATGATGAGATGAGATATAGTGTTCGTTTATCTTTTCTCTGATGTTGTGGATTCCCCAATATTCTCCATTTAGAAACAGAACCGCAGGTCTATATGCGAGAGCGTCAATATTCAAGTCTCTTACAAGACAATATACCAGGCCATCTCTAAACATTGTGTAATACCAGTCATTGCCAGAGTTTCTTAAGACAAACGATTCAAATTCATCGATATTTAGCCACGGGAATAATCTATAATTTATCTTGCCTGTTCCATATTTTTTTCTTGCAAATATTGCTAAGGATTTTTGCGGGTTAGCTCTAGTCCATGCTCCGTAGATCTTAATTCCTACATTTGCTGAAAACTGATATCCTTTGTCAGGCTCAAAGAACTCTATATAAGCTGGTTTTTCCCAATCCTGCCAGTAGTTTGCTCCAAAGTGGGGTTCTGCCGGATCTGCATTTGGTCCCTCAACATATATTCCGGTTTCCCAGTCCCACAGGTTTGGAGGATCGGTCACCAATGAAATTATGGGGAGGTTTGTTTTGAAATTTACGATATAGGTAGCAGTAGATATATTACCAGGCAGTTTTCCCGGGTCTATTGCCCTTGCTCTGATTACAGTTGTTTTGGAGATTTCGATGGGACCTGTATACTTTGTCGATTCTATAGTTGGCATCGAACCGTCTGTTGTATAATATATTTCTGTTTGGTTTGTTTTATCCAATGGTGTAATAGAAATGCTGATTGTATTATCATATATCCCTGGTGGCAAACTGAATTGTAATTCAGGTGAGATTTCAGTATAACCTGTTTCTGGGTTGTCATCACCGGGAGTTGGATTGTCAAAAAGGTACCAGTTATTGATGTTTGTACTACTTCGTCCGTATGAGAAATCTTCAGGAATGTAGTTGTAGTTTACTGAGTCAATGCATAATCCGCTTGAATTGTATAAGTACACGGATTCGCCATCAGAGTTCAGCCTGAAATTAGTATGAGGGTATAAGTTTGGTACATTAATATGTGGATCGATTCCTCTTGGATTTTCTATACTATCCTCTACAGCTATTGTTAGAAATGGTATAGCACTTAAATCGGAAGAATTGCTTGAAATATTGTGGACCTGAATAGCTAAGACGTTTATCCCTTCGTTAAAATATGATAGGGAGTCTATGGGAAACATTTCGGGTATTCCTCCCTGGTATATTACCGCTTCATGATCTACCAGCGCTGTCTCGGTAGGATTTGGCTCTGTGCCCACTATTCCGATATTTGAGCGTGCTATTTCTCTTCCATTTAGATAGGCAACAAAAGCGTCATCGTAGTCCATATGGAATACTGCGTATCTGATAGTTTTTTTATTTTCTATAAAGAACTTTTTTCTTATATATATAGAAATTGTTCCTTTTGGGATGGGTGTATTATCATCATTGTCTCCATAGCCTATCCCACTTCTACCTATTGACCAGTTTGAATCATCGAAACCGGGGATTTTCCAATTTGCTCCTGGATAGTCTGAACCGAGGATGTATTTTAAGGTATCTCCCATATGAATTATAGTTTCCCACTGAATGTTACCTGAGCTTCTATTTTTACCTGATGCGAAAATCAAAAAATAATTGTTAGGTGCTAAAGTTTTATTTGGCAGCTTCCACTTGAATGTGTCCAGAGGGTTATCAGTTATAAAGTAGTTACTCAGATTAATAGT
>QNCQ01000346.1 GCA_003645825.1 Fidelibacterota bacterium | reverse complement strand
TTTATAAATAAAAGAACCTTGCTCGAGTGCTCAAGTCTCGAACAAGGTTCATAAAAAGACTTCGATTTGTATTCAGCTCGGAACGGTTCAGAAGGGAAGTTCTACAGGAAGAGCGTATTCAACACCAACTCTAAAATCTATCCATTCCTGGGTTCCACCGAAGACCGAATCGTCTCCACTAAGAATTTCAGCTCCCCTGAGTTTAGCGATGACGTTTAGCCCTTCCATTATTTTATATCCGAAACATACCCCAGGGACGAGGGCAACATTGGTGTAAGAATCATCTCCTACTTTTTGACTGTGCAGACCAAGATTTACCTCAGCAGCAAGCATCATTCCTTCAGGTACGAACGTAGAAAGATCAATTGCCCCTGATAGCATAAAAGGTATGCCCGTAAGTTTATCACCACCATTTTTGCCGCTCGCTGTATAAAAGCCTGCTTCAATACCTGCTCCTATGGAAAAGTTCCCAAAAGCGAAGAGACCGGGTGCCTTTAGCGCAACAGAAAAGGGAACTCCCAATTCGAAGTTGTCTTTAATATTTTCACCGAAGGGCACCATACCACCAAAATTAACACCAGCAACTAGGGCATGACCTTCAACTTCCTCCTTAGCTGCAGTAAGTCCAGCAGCATGAACCGGCTGATAAGCAATAAACATCGCAAAAATCAACATCAAACCTGCTGTTAACATCGCTTTAATCTTCATGTTCCCTCCATTATTTTAGTCTTTATTACATCTTCGTCACTTTCATTTGTCTGTAATATATGTATAAAAAGGGTTTTTGTCAAACATTTTCCTTCTGAAAAAGTGAAATTTTTAATAATTTCACCTCGTGCGAAGGAACTTGCTGATTGGAAATAAATGGAAAGTTGTTTGTGTTTTTGTGCTTCTTCTTCCATTTGTTTTGTCGCCACTAATTGCTCAATATCTTGTTCCTCCGTATAGTATTATATATGAAGACCTGAGATATTTGCGATTGAGATCAGGCAGAACGGACCTGGATTTTCTTTCCGGGCCTTTTTTGTATACTGATATCATTAATTTTTGTAGTAGTTTTTCTTTTGGTAAGCAGAAAAAGATTACCAGCTCGTTCTGTTTTCGGTCAGGAGGAAGTGGTGAAAAACAGGCCATTATTGCTGGGGTTAACCCGGATCTTCACTTGGTAAGAGAGAGGAAAGTCAGTCGGGTTAATCCTTTTTTTAGGACCTTTTCTTTCTTCTCTCCTGCAAGTGGAGTTGGCATCGTAAATGTTATGGCAGTTGACCCTCGGGCTCCGGACTTTGAAGGATATATTGGTAAAGAATGGCGGGGACTTGCTGGTTATACAGAACAGGCGTATCTTCTAATTGAACGTAAATTCATGAGGATTACCCTGGGAAGAAGTTACTACACCAAAGGAAATGGGAGAACTGGAAATTTGACCTTTTCCCGTTTTTGTAGACCTATGGATAGCTTTCAGTTCCACTTTAGAAAAAAGTTCTTTACTATGAGTTTTATTCTTGCCCAGCTTGATCCGATTAATGGAAAGAGACGGTATTTAAGTTCTCACACTTTCGGTTTTCGTTATAGAAACCTTTCTATCGATTTTACAGAGGCATTTTTGTACGGTGGGAGCGATAGAATATTTAGTTTCTCCTTACTCAATCCTTTCCTTTTCTTCCATGGAGAGCAGATGAATGATAACTCTCTTGGGCTCACCGGAAATACCCTTGGCAGTATAACATTCGATTATTTGTTCAGTAAAGGGGCTGTCTACGGAGAGGTTTTGATCGACGATGTTCAGCTGGATAAGAAAGAACCGGGAGATCTTGAACCAAATGAGGTGGGGGTTCTTCTTGGATTCGAATCGGCAGATATTTTAGGCTTGGATAGATTATATCTCGGGATAGAGTACGTTGCTCTAACAAATAGAACATATAAAACTCCAAACGAGCATGAATGGTACCTGCATAGAAATGTACCTATAGGCTATCCGCTGGGTAGTGACCTCGACAGGTTTAACGTCTTTATAAAGAGATATCTGGGGAAAAATATTCAATTAGGGTTTCAGTATAATCTCATCAGGCAGGGTGAAGGTGAACTCGATAAACCGTGGGATTCTCCCTGGATGAAGTATACTGTTGAGGAAGGATATAGTGAACCTTTTCCTACTGGGGTAGTGGAATATACAAACAAAATTGAATTTATGCTGTATTACCTGTTTTCCTACGATAATTATCTGTATTTTTCTGCTGGTTATAGTAGAATAAGTAATTATGAGCATAATCCGGGAGTTTTAAAAAACGAGTTTTTCTGCAAAGTTGGGTGGTGGCTTGACTTCAAAAAAGCTTTTTACTTTTAAATGGAGCTTCGCTTATTTAATTTTATTGAGTTTGATTAGAGACGGACTTTTGCAACATTGAAAAGGAAGAAAGTAGAGATACTGGAAATAAGAAGCATAAGTATTCTTTCAGCTATTAAGGTGATTTATCCCATAGCTTTGATTTTTTATTTCATTGTATTTTTCTTTCTGGGGTTGTTTGTTCTGTCTGTGGTGATAAAGATTAATAGTCTTC
>QNCQ01000345.1 GCA_003645825.1 Fidelibacterota bacterium | reverse complement strand
TCATTGGCAGAAAAACTGATAAAAAGTGGAAAATACAGACTTGTTATTCTAGATGAAATAAACGTTGCTATATATTTCGGGCTAATATCGACAGACAGAGTTTTAAACATCGTGAAAAATCGACCCGAAAATGTAGATATTCTCCTCACAGGTAGGTATGCCCCAAAAGAACTCATTGATTTAGCAGATCTTGTAACAGAAATGGTTGAAATAAAGCACTACTACAGAAAGGGAATAAAAGGCAGAAAAGGATTCGAATATTAGTAAAATACCATAGTAAAAAACTCATAAAAGCAAATTCTATGGGCTCCCTAAAATTGCCAACAGTCACAAAAAATATTCCTGTCTCTTACAAACGACATTATAAAAAATTTTGTGGGCGCTATCCGATTTGAACGGATGACCTCCGCCTTGTAAGGGCGGCGCTCTGGACCAACTGAGCTAAGCGCCCAAAAAGCACGCAAAAATTAATCAACCTCCTTTTAAAAAACAACCAAAGCCTAGCTAAGAAATTTCTCTAAGCTTTTCCCTAGCAGCCTTTAACAGCGGTTTCACTGATATCGGGGAACCAACAGCCTGCCTCATCCATAACTCAGGGACGATCGAACCAATTTTACACATCCTTAGCATCTCCTCACCAATAACCTTTCCATGCATGTATTGTTCAATCTGAAACTGGATTATATGTCCGATCGGATAATCCGGGAGATACAAACCCGAATCTATCATATGAGAATATATGGCCAATATAGGCTCATCTTTTACTCCGAATGCAGGATAGAAATATTTATTCCAAACTTCCTTTGCTATTTCAATAACAGCTTCTTTTAGCTCTTCAGGAGTAGCATCAGGATGATCATACATCCAGTGCCAAACTTTCATATCAACAAGGGATACTCCCGCAATTTCGCATACAGACCAAAGCTGATTTAACACTTGCAGATCTTCTTTATCATTCTCCTCTTTCAGACCCAAAAGCTCGAGATCTCTACTTTGAAATAAAAAGGCGAATGCTTCTGTAAAAGCTGTATTCGGTACCCCCTCCAGGAAATAATAATCTATCATATTTAGAGAAATTACCTGCTCCGTATTATGCCCAAGCTCATGTATCGCTATATTGTATGCCTTATAATCCATCCCCTTACCTGAAAATCTGGTACGGAGATGAGCCTTATCGTCGCGCCGACCGGCTCCCATAGCGTGACCTGCACCACGAGCAGGATCAACCTCTATTCTTTCAGCTATATATGCAGCAATATCTTTTCTAAACCCCAACTTCTGAAGAATATTCGGTATATCTTTCTCAAAAGCCTCAATATCTGGATACTTCCTTTTAACGATACTATCAAGTTCCGCCTGCGAATACTTCGACTGCCCCTTAAAACCGGTATACCAGATGTCAAAAGGCTCAAGCTTCCTGCCCAATCTTTTTTCTACCAGCTTTGCCGTTTTTCTGAATTCTTCAGAGGAAAGCAATTCATCAAAAATCCTAAAAACAGTTTCCTCCGGAATCTCTCTATCAATGTTAAATTTCCTATCAATAAATGTTGGATACATCGGATAGTAAGGATCAACTTCTCTCTCCGCTTTAAAGATATTTAAAAGATGCCTGTATCTTATATTCGGTTCTGGCCTATTTGAAACTCCATCTCCTATAACCTCATTGGAATAAACCTTCCAGTCCACGTTTGGATTATTAATTACCACTTCGGGTATTTCTTGATAGATGATTTTCTTCATAACTTCATAGATCATCTTTTGTCTCTCAAAACCATCAGGTTCTTTATATTGCTGCTTTAATTCGTCTCTCAAACCCCAGTGAGAAATAAGCTTTAAACCTTCAGGGAAGAGCCTTTTTCCGTCCTCTGTTAGGAGATTATGCATGTAAATATTGTAATTGCTTATATAATTATCCGCTGCAACAAATGCCTCATGAACCTTCTGTTCGACATCCGCAGGAACACGGGAGATAAAATTCTGAGCAAGCCTTACTTCTGCCCACTTTTTCCTGCTCCACTCATCACCCTCAGATAAGCATTTGTCAAGGGGCTCTTGCTTGTAGTTCAGGAGCACAAAAAACGCCACTTTACTTTTGAACATATCCTCAACTACATGAGACGACAAATTGAATCTAGCTATCAACAAATCCACAGGAAGTATGGGGCCTGTATCTACATGAAGATTCCACTGAAGCTCTCGTTCCATTTGTATAAGTAAACCTTTTACAGTCTCACTGGCTGACTCCAATCTCTTAAAACTTTCATCGAGTTTCTTCGGATCAGCTACAAAGTATTCAAGACAAAAATTTCTAAAATCTTCTTCTGTACCATCCTCTTTTCGCCAGAACTTCCTAACCTGCTCAACTCCTATCTTTATTCTTTCCTTATATTCCTCACCAAATTTCTGAATCATATCCTTTATAACGTCTCTGGCAAAATCGTTACTTATCATCTCATCTTCCTCAATTTTACCACAACCAATCAACAAACACATCAAACATACCAAAAGCGTCAAAACATATTTCATTTCTTAACATCCCCCATATAATCTTTTATCTTACACTTACCTCATCACTAAGCTCATTTA
>QNCQ01000344.1 GCA_003645825.1 Fidelibacterota bacterium | reverse complement strand
CAATAAAGATAGAATGGAAGTACTGCTGGGTGACAAGCTTGCTAAACGGTTACGTGTAAAGGTTGGGGATGAGATAATAATTGTCAGTAAAACAGTCTATAATTCACTTGGCGGTATGGCTTTAAAGGTCTGTGGTATTGCGAAGTTTTCTGTTGAGAGGATGAACAATGTATTTTTCATTCCATTGAAAGTTGCGCAAAAATCCCTTTATATGGAGGATGCAGTGTCAAGAATCATTATCGAGTTAAGACATTCGAAAGATGTAGAGAAAATCAAAAAGAGAATAAAAGGTTTAATTGATAATGATGATTATCTTGTTCTCTCCTACCTTGATAATGATGCATTAAAGAGTATGATTACCTATTTAAGGGTTGCTTCGTTCGTTGAGCTTTTGATAGTTTTTATAATTGCCATTTTTGGTATTTTTAATACAATGTTTACAAGTGTATTCGAAAGGACACCAGAGATTGGGCTTCTTTCGTCGATGGGTTTGACTAAATATAAAATCCAATTTTTATTTCTTTCTGAGTCGGGTATAATTGGTATTATTGGTTCCGTTTTTGGTATCATGCTTGGCTCGGTTGCCGCCTATTATTTCGCTACAAAAGGATTTAACCTGGGTGATGTTGCCACAAATGTCGGGATGGACTGGGATAGAGTTTTATATGCAGAATTTTCTTTTGCTCAGATTTTAAAGACATTTTTGTTGGGTTTTATAGTATCAATCATAGCAGGTATAATTCCAGCCATAAAAGCATCAAGACTTGAGCCGACAGAGGCGCTCAGAAAAATTGGATAAGGAGTCAAAAAATGAAAAAGGTAATGATTGTATCGATTTTATTTATTCTGTCCAATTATATTTATCCACAGCAGATAACAGCTGAAGAAGTTTTAAAGAAAGTTGATAAAAATTTTGAGTTCGGCACGGCAGAGATTGTCTCAGAGTTAAAGGTCTATGAAAATGATGAGATGATTATCTATCAAAAAATTCATAGTTTTGCAAAAGGTAAAAAGACCTCATTTGCCGAAGTATTATCACCTGCAAGAGATGCTGGCACCAAGTTTCTGAAAGTTGGTGATTTGATGTGGATGTATTTACCTGACGCAGATAGAGTTATTAAAATTTCGGGGCACCTTTTAAGGCAGAGTATGCTGGGTTCGGATTTCTCCTATGAGGATGCTATGGAGGGTTCAAAATCCTATGAGGAATTGTATAATATAGAAAAATTCTCGATTGACACGCTGAAGGGAAAAGAGTATTATAAAATCACACTAACAGCGAAAGATAGGAAAACAACCTATTACAAAAGAATTTTATGGATTGATAAAGAAAATTTTATTCCAATGAGGGAAGAAAGGTTTTCGAGACAGGGTAAACTTTTAAAAGTATTTGAGATAATTGATGTAGAAAAATTTGGTAATCGTTTTTATCCAGTAAAGGCTATTTTACGTGATGTATTGAGAAAGAATACCTACACAGAAATGAATGTAATATCTGTAAAGTTTGACATTACTTTGTCTGAGGATATATTTACTCGTGCAAACCTTACAAGATAGTTTTCAAAATAAAATATTAATAACTGGTCCACCCGGCTGTGGTAAGACCACGTTAATAAAGAATTTGTATCATAAATTAAAGCACTTAAATCCAGCCGGGTTTTATACCGAGGAAATAAGGGAAAATGGAAAAAGAACAGGATTCCGAATTACCACATTTAAAGGTGATGAAGATATACTTGCACATGTAAATATTCAATCAAAGTTTAGAGTTTCCAAATACGGGGTTAATGTAGAAGGTTTTGAGAGAGTATTAAGAGGAATAGACTTCTTCAATCCTGAACATGAGATAGTAATAATCGATGAAATCGGTAAGATGGAATGTTTTTCGGACTACTTCAGAAATCTGGTTTCGAAGTTGTTTGAAAGTGATAAACCATTTATAGCCACTATAGCGATCAGGGGAAATGATTTTATTGAGCGTTTGAAGAAAAAAGAAATGGTAAAATTGTATAATATTGTAAAAGATAAGGATAAAATTTCTGATGTCATTCAGAAGCTATCACAGGGTAGCTAAGGACGCAACTACCAAATACTGTGTGAGCGGTAGAACCCCAAATCCAGAATGGAGAGTAAAGCACTTACCAATTAGTTGATTGCAGAATCCAATGTTAAAGAAGAACGAAAAGTCACCCGGAAGGTGCAAGAATGACAAGGGGGGATATTATAACATTTAGAACAACCCTTGAAGGGATTCTTCAAGCAATTTTTAATACGTCCATTTTTGCTATTCCGGAAGTTAGTATAGAAAAATATGCTTGATTTTTTAATTCGTTCATTATATAATCTACCAATGCTTGAGGCGGTAAAAATTGGCATATAGAGAAAAAGCCAATATAACGATGAAGGATTTTTAGTTAAAATGTATTTTGAATGGAAAGACCCATTTACTAAGGCAATTTATCGCAAATATGTCCTTCAAAAATAAAAAAAGGAATAGATTTGCAGGATACGCAAGGAATTTGCTCGAGAACATATCATACGCGAGGGAAAATGAATGTATGCAGAGAGATTGTATGCAGTATTGCGTAT
>QNCQ01000343.1 GCA_003645825.1 Fidelibacterota bacterium | reverse complement strand
TTGAGGAAGCGGTTGGAGTATGTGATGATGTCATAGGGATATATGACAGGCTTGGTGGGCATGAAGAAGAGATAGCGTGGTTATTGTTTGAGAGAATGGAGATAGAGAGAGATATGGGTTCTGTTCTTGGTAAGGCAGTGGATAGTGATAGTTACAGGGAGCTTATGGAGAGGTACTCGGACACAGAGGCGGCGAGACTT
Source organism: Fidelibacterota bacterium (assembly GCA_003645825.1). Classification (GTDB taxonomy): domain Bacteria; phylum Fidelibacterota; class UBA2242; order UBA2242; family B5-G15; genus B5-G15. The sequence goes on along the minus strand of QNCQ01000343.1, from coordinate 2,422 downwards.
GCAAGGGAGATTTATGGAGGCGAGGTAGAGGAAAAAGAGGTTGTGAGGTTGCCTGAGGAATATAGGTTAAGGGAGCCCTATCCGAATCCTTTTAATTCCAGTGTTGTGATAGGGTTTGATTTGCCGGAGGCTGGAAGGGTGGAATTGAGGATATATGATGTATTGGGCAGGGAGGTGTACAGGGAGATGAGAGAATATCCAGCGGGGAGATATAATGTAGTATGGAATGGTAGAAGCAGTAGAGGGCAGGAGGCACCATCAGGGATCTATATTGTACTCCTGAAAGCGGGGAAATTCACCGATACAAGAAAAATGGTGTTGATGAAATAAAGAAAACCGCATATCCTAAAAAATCTTATGAAGGGAGCGCCATTTCAGTACATACCTGAGTCCTTCGAAATAACACAGCCTCAAAGAGATCTCGACGAGAGGGGTAAATTATTACAGACACAATTAAGTTGACACTATGATGAATATCGGGAATTCTAAAAAAATTAGAAAAAATGATTTTGGTGCGTTGAATAAAGTAAAATAAGGTAAAATGAGGAACCTTTCATTAATAATTCTACTTATCTTAAAAATTTTTGTTAATTCAGTTTTTGCGCAAAAATGGGAAAATATCTGTCCAGACTTTATTTCTGATTCAATATACGGGCTCGATGGTACATTTAAAAATCAGAATGAAGGTTGGATTGTACCGATTGGTGAACTTCCTCAGAAATTATATCGTACTATTAACGGTGGCAGTTCTTGGGTGATACAAATGTGCAGGGATAGTATTTTTTATTCCGACATTCTCTTTGTTGATGATTACTTCGGCTGGATGAAGGTAGAAAAACAAACTAGCCCTTATCATTATGAATATTATTTATATAGTACTACGGATGGTGGGGATACTTGGCAGAAAGTATCACCCCCATCTTCATCTTATGTATATACATTTATAGATTCCCTAACAGGTTTTGCAGGAGGTGAAGATTCTATTTATTATACGACTGATGGTGGGTTAACCTGGCATCCGTCTAAGGTTGAGTCAGATGTGAGATTTGGGATAACTGATATCTATTTTGTTGATAGGCAATATGGATGGGCGGTTGGTTTAAGGAGTGATATTACAGATTGCGGGATTGTTTTTAATACTATTGATAGTGGCAAGACATGGTATGTTCAAGAACCAGAAACTTATATATTACAGGCGGTTTACTTCCCCAATAAACAGCATGGATGTGCAGTAGGATTTAATGTTTGGTGGGAGGGAGTAATATTAATAACCAATGATGGTGGTAATAGCTGGAAAGATAATTTTTTACCATCTTCATTTTTAAATGACGTCGTTTTTATAGATGACAGTACAGGATGGGTTGTAGGTGATTATGGGTTTATAGGATATACAGAAGATGGAGGGAATACATGGGAACAGATTGAATCGGGGACAGATGCCGATCTAAATCAGATAGTTTTTGTTGAGAATGGAAAAGTAGGATACATTTTTGGAGAGAGAAATACACTGCTTAAATACGACAGTAGAAATAGTGTTATCGAAGAAAGCAACTCTACTTTTTCTGACAAGTTTAAGCTTTATCAGAATTATCCAAATCCTTTCAATGACATAACGATGATAGTTTATGAAGTGGGGTGGCACTGCAATGTTGATCTGGATATATATGACTTAGAAGGACGGGAGATACGCTCACTTTTTTCTGGAGAGAAATCACGTGGTACTCACAGCATTATCTGGGATGGGAGAGATGATAATGGGAAAATTGTCTCAGCAGGAGTGTATTTATGCAGGCTTGAGGTTCGAGTTAATGGAAAGAGACATGCTGACGTTAAGAAGATATTATCTCTGAAGTAGTAAAAGAAAAGAGAGAGCGGGCAATTATGCAAGTCTTGAGGGTAGAAAGCCCCGCATGCTTGAGTCTGGATAAACATGCAAAGCGGAATTCCAAGGAGTAGATGGTAGTGCAGAATGTGTACTACCAGGGACCAACGGGTTAGAAGTGACAACAGAAACTGGAATCGAGAAATTCAGAGCTTATGCGAAACGGATGAGACTACAGGATGCAATCTCGCAAGGGAGCATATAGAAGTTTCCACCTCAGCGCTTGATAAATAAAAATGGGGAGGGTAAATTTACTGATGTAGAAGGCAAAGTTAGGAATGAGAAGTTATCCGAATATAAAGTTTATGGGTAACCTGAGGGCTTTTCGTATTCGCTTAAGTATATCATTTATTATCCTATCTATTTTTCCTTCTTATTCAATCATAACAAGTCTACAACTTAGTAGCAAAGTAACAGCGAGGAAATTGAAATCTGGTGGACACGAACTTGTGGCTTTTATAGGTAAGGACGACTCACTGAAGAAATTTATAATAGTTGTCGAAAATGGAAGTTATTCGCTAAATATTAAAGCAAGTTTAA
>QNCQ01000342.1 GCA_003645825.1 Fidelibacterota bacterium | reverse complement strand
CTGATCACCATTCCTTATGTTTCTCGAATTTTATTACCAGAGGGGATGGGTATCTTCGCCTTTGCCAGTTCAATTGTCCGCTACTTTTTTCTTTTAGCTATGTTAGGCATAGCACTTTATGGTAATAGAGCCGTTGCCTATACTCGCCACGACGAATATGCTGTTAGCAAAACCTTTTGGGAAATATTTTTTATAAAACTTATTACTTCTTCTTTCTCCATAACCCTTTACTTATTATTAATACAAAGGGCTGACTTTGCAAATAACATTGTGTTTTTATTTTTTACACTAACCTTATTCACAGCAGCTATCGATATCTCATGGCTATTTACAGGGTTTGAAGATTTCAAAAGAATAGCCTTCAGAACAATTCTAACAAGAATCCTGAGCTTAATACTTATTCTATGTCTTATAAAAAAAAGAGAACATGTGGGATTGTATGTATTAATAAATACGGGCAGCAATTTTCTGGGACAGGCTATTCTCTGGAGTTATGTAACCAGATATGTCAAATTTATAAAGCCAACTTTAAAAGGAATTCTTTATCATTTAAAAGGTACCTTTCAACTATTTGTTCCTCAAATTGCCACGGAAATATATACAGCATTGGATAGAACAATGTTAGGTTTACTTTCGGAAAGTTTCCAGGTGGGGATTTACGCAATGCCCCAAAGGCTTGTCAGAGTCTCTTTGACCATTGCCACCTCGTTTAATGTAGTGATGAGGCCAAGAATGTCCAATTTAGTAGCTACTCATAATTTTGAGACATTTAAGGCATACATTAAAATGTCTTTCCAGTTTATTAGTTATTTTTCGTTTCTTATAGCTTTCGGGCTATATGCTGTTTCTCCTGAATTTATCCCGCTGTTTTTCGGCAAAGAATTTATTCATGCAATTACTGTTGCAAAAGTGATAAGTCCCATCATAATTCTATTTTCCTGGTCTTCACTACTAGGAAACCAAGTACTCATCCCAATGGGTAAAGACAGCTGGTATACCTTGTCCATTGGCACAGGCGCTATAATTAATTTCCTCTTTAACCTATTACTGATCCCTGTATACGGCGCACTTGGAGCTGCAATAGCCTCTGTAATAGCTGAAGCCTGCGTCATGTTCTCACAGCTTCTATTGGTAAACAGAATATTTAAAGTAAGAAATTTTTTCGGGGAAATATGGAAAAATCTTCTTGGCGGAGGCATAATGGCAATAACTATAAGACTTTTTGCATTATTGCCTTTGGGTACTTTTTTTAAGGTTTTGGTAGAGCTAATAGTAGGGGCATTTACTTATGTCTTTGTAGAAACTGTCTTAAAAACAGAAATCAATATCTTAATGATTCGCAAAATAAAGAGTACTCTCCGGGCTTATCTTAAACGTAAAAGCTGAGAAACTTGAATTAAAAAAGGTAATAAGTTATTATTGGAGAAACGTGGTAAGGAGGTAGGTAATGCTTAATATAGTGTTGCTTTTAATACCTTTATCTTTAGCATCTTCTTCAAAAGCAGCGGAAAGCAAATTCACCCATGATGTAGCCATAGATTCTGTGGTAAGCCCGATTGGTATTGTAAAGAAAGATTCTACCATTATACCAGAAGTTATCGTAACGAATAACGGCACATCAATTGAATCTTTTGATGTTATATTTGAAATTAATCATCTTGGTAATGATTTTTATAAAGATACTGTTACTGTTATGGATCTTTCACCTGGAGAAACAACACATGTATATTTTGACCCTTTTATTCCATACTTTTCCAGCTCAGCATGGAGCATATTTACTTATACTGCTCTTTCGGTTGATGAAAACACATCAAATGATGCAGTTTTCCGATACCAAATAGTCGCAGACTATGTGATTCATTTCGATTCCTCAAACGGTGGATTCACACCTGACCCCCCTGCTGGAGGATGGGAATGGGGAACTCCTACTTACGGACCAGCACAGGTTGTATCTGGTGAAAATGCATGGGGTACAGTCCTTGATGGAAATTACACGGACCTTTCTGACCTGACTCTCTATTCCATCTCATTTTATGCAGAATACGATAATCCTGAACTTGTATTTTGCAATTGGTATAATACAGAAGAAAATGTAGATGGAGGAAATATGGAAATTTCTATCGATGGAGGTAATACTTGGTTTCTAATTCAACCCACTAACGGATACCCATGTAATTCTGTAGCAGCACTCGGAGATCTACCTGGTTATTCCGGTATCAGTGAAGGATGGGAATATGCATTTTTCAGTCTTGATGGGATAGCTCAAGGAACTTATTTCAAAATTCGATTTCACTTCGCCTCTGATACCAGTGGAAGCTTCCCTGGATGGTTTATAGATGACATTGGGCTTATCAATGCCACTGTCCCTGTAGAAGAAGATTCGAAGAATAGGGTCAGTAATATTGAGTTGTCTTTTAATACGATATATATTGAACGAGATAGGTTACATATATATTTTGAAATTCACAGAAAGGAGAATATAACAATTACCATGTACAACGGAGTTGGTAGAGTAATTAAAGAGATTCCCTTAGGAACAGTAGGTCCTGGAGAACCTAAATCGTCAATTAAAGTGGGAGATTTAAGGAATGGACTATATATTCTTACTGTAAAGGTTGGAGATGCTT
>QNCQ01000341.1 GCA_003645825.1 Fidelibacterota bacterium | reverse complement strand
GTATCTGTTGGCTTTGAACAGGCTTATGAAAAGATAAAGACATCTTACGATGAGCCCAGACTGCCTCTGAGCGATAATTTCTGGACTAACTATCATGAAGTACTGAGAAAAGAATCCTATTTCAGAAGAAAATCAAGGGGAAGAGATCTGTCGACGCAAGCTTACAACATCCTTAATGGGCTTCTTGAGCGGGATGACAAAGATATTACTCCCTATAAAAGTTTTATCTCGGATCTGCTTGAGGACGTAAGATCCTTTGGTACTCTTTCTGACTATGTGCTTTCGAGAATTGCCGGGTGGGGAAAGAAGAACACTCAAGAGCTGAAAGAAGAACTTGAAGCCCTCAAAAATGAGATTGGAGAAAACTTTCTCAGAAAGATAGGGGAACATTTAAAAGAAATTAATGAGGAAGTGATAATTGCGGTCGAAAATCAGGCCTCAAGGGGATAGCAAAATGCAGGAAATAGTAGAAAAACTTGCGCAGGAGTTTTCGCTTGGAAATCTTGAAGATTTCTTAAGAAGTAAAAACCCGGATTTTATGATTTATTCACCTCCGGAAAGGTTTTACGGTTATGAAGAGGACGTCTTTGAAGAAGTATACAAAATCGGGGAGCTGAAACTCAAAGATGCAAAAAACCTATGGGTCTTTGCAATCAAGACCGCCGGAGAGCTGACAGAAAGAAGCAGTAAAAAGAGACAATATGAATTTGCTAAAAGGATTATCAAAGATTCTTTCATAAATGCAGGAATTTTTGTCTTTTACGACGATACGAGAAACTTTCGATTTTCTCTTGTTTATAGTGTATCTCAGGGTACCAAGAGTAAATTTAGTTATTACAAGAGGTATACGTACTATGTTGCAAAGGGCAAACCATACCGAACCTTTGTCAAAGCATTGACCGAAGTAAAGTTTGAGAGCCTGCAGGATATTATCTCAGCTTTTTCCGTTCAAAAGCTAACCAGAGATTTTTACATCGAAGTTCAAAACTGGTATGCCTGGGCATTAAAATGCGCATGGTTTCCTGGGGGGATTTTAGAGGAAAACCTGATCAGACTTCTAACAAGACTTATTTTTGTCTGGTTCTTAAAGGAGAGAAAGCTCGTTCCAGAGCAAATTTTTAAGCCAGAATTTTTAAAAGGTGTGGTGAAGGATTTTGGCAAAGCCAACTATTACTACAACGTGATCCTTCAAAACCTCTTCTTTGGTACCCTTAACAGGTATTCGAAGGATAGGAGATTTACCAGGAATGGCGAGTTTGAAATTAATAGAACTGAGTTCGGGGTAAAAACCCTCTACAGGTATCAGGATAAACTTCTTATTGACCAACGGGATTTCCTGAAAATATTTGAAGCAGTCCCTTTTGTAAATGGCGGACTTTTTGAATGTCTTGATGAGGACAAGCGATATATAGATGGATTCAGCCGAAATGAATATAAGAGGGCAAAGCTTCCAGACTTTCTCTTTTTGGAGATGAACAAGAAGTAGATCTGTCAGATTTCTATGGTCAGACAAAAAGAGGGAAAGTAAGAGGCCTTGTCAAAATTCTTAGAGACTACAACTTCACGGCTGATGAAAGTAGTCCTATTGATATAGAAGTCTCTCTTGATCCTGAGCTTCTGGGACATATTTTTGAGAATCTACTTGCTTCTTACAATCCTGAGACAAAAACGACTGCGAGAAAAGCTACCGGTTCATATTACACACCAAAAGAAATAGTCGAATTTATGGTGGATGAATCTCTCATCGAGTATTTAAAAGCGAAAACAAACATCGAAGATGAAAAGCTAAGAAGACTTCTCTCCTACTCTGATGGACCTGAGCTTACTGACGAGGAAAAATCAAAGATCACAAAGGCCGTAGATAGCTTGAAGGTAATTGATCCAGCGGTCGGTTCTGGTGCATTCCCAATGGGCGTTTTACATAAGCTCGTGCATGTGTTGAATAAAATTGATCCGAATAATACACTATGGTACGAGTTGCAGTACCAAAAAGCGCTTCGAGAGGTTGAGGAAATTCTGAAAATTAGAGATAAAACAGAGAGGGAGGAACTCCTCAGAGAATTAAACGAAAACTTTGATGATAGTATTAATTATCCTGATTATGCAAGAAAGCTTTATCTTATTGAAAATTCGATTTATGGAGTGGATATTCAATCTATTGCTGTCCAGATTTGCAAACTAAGGTTTTTCCTGTCTCTGATAATAGATCAGAAGGTGTCTTCTGAAAAAGATAATTATGGCATAAGGGCTTTGCCTCATCTGGAAACCAAATTTGTCTCTGCTAATGCACTGATAGGTATCGAGAAACCAAAACAATTAGCATTCGAAGACCCGAAGATTAAAGCTCTGAAAAAAGAACTCAAAGAGTTGTACAATAAGCACTTTAAGGTTAAAACAAGAAGCGAAAAGAAGGAAATAAATAAAAAGGCAGTAGAAATTAGAAACAAATTAAAGGAATTATTAATCAACGATGGCTGGCCAAATAATACCGCAAGTAAGATAGCAAACTTCGACATTTTCGATCAGACCGCTACAGCCGACTGGTTTGACCCAGAATGGATGTTCGGGGTTGAAGATGGATTTGATATTGTGATTGGAAATCCGCCGTATGTTAGGCAGGAAAGGATAAAAG
>QNCQ01000340.1 GCA_003645825.1 Fidelibacterota bacterium | reverse complement strand
CGACTGGATTTGAACCAGCGACCTCCTGCTCCCAAGGCAGGCGCGCTAACCGGTCTGCGCTACGCCCCGTCTTCTCTAAAAAAACCGTGCTAAATTTCCTTTTTAGTAGATTAAAAGTCAATAAAAACCTATTGAAAAGAATTTCTTATTAAAACAATTGATTTAATGAAAACTGTTGATTTTAAGGACAAACTTTTAAAAATTTGCACGTGTTTTTTGGATGTGTTGCCCCGATAGCTCAACAGGATAGAGCATCTGCCTTCTAAGCAGAGGGTTGCAGGTTCGAGTCCTGCTCGGGGTACAAAAATAATTAAAATGAAATAGAAGTTTCGAAGAAGGCTATGTTTAAAATGTCTGAGTATAGAGTCTGTATTTTATTTGTGTATGGATTTTATAAGAAGGGTATATAGATTGTTCTCTTTGAAGGTCAAATCAGAGTGAAAAATACATCTCCGTTTATCAGAGATAAGAGGTTTAAATATTTATCTAAGACCTGCATGTATGTAAAATTATTTTTGCTTTTCCCCTTCTTTTTGTAATTTAAGTTGCAAATGAGAGGAGGAGTTATGAAGAGAGCATGGATTGGATTGATGCTTATGCTCGTTATGTTTTTTGTTTATTGTCAGAAAGAGAGCGTTCCTCCGCTTATTCCGATGGAGGATTTTTTTCGCAATCCTACAAAAACATCTTTCAAGTTGTCTCCAAACGGAGAATATGTTGCTTTTTTGCAACCATGGGAAAGCAGGCTAAATGTTTATGTTCAGAAGATTGGGGATGAAAAAGCGGTCAGGATTACATCTGCAAAGAACAGGGACATAGCGGGTTTTGCCTGGGCAAATAACGAGAGGGTTATCTATGTGCAGGACAAAGATGGAGACGAAAATTTCAAATTATATGCCGTGAATATTGATGGTTCTAATCCTGCAGTGTTGACTCCTTATGAAAAAGTACGGGTTGGCATTGTGGATGACTTAAGAGATGACCCTGAACATATGATTATTCAGATGAATAAGAGAGATCCTCGGGTATTCGATGCATATCGGATTAATATTGTCACAGGCGAAATGGAAATGATTGCACAAAATCCGGGTAACATTTCCCAGTGGATTACTGATTGGGATGGCAGAATTCGAGTTGCTGTAACCACTGACGGAGTTAATACAAGTATTTTGTACCGAGAAAATGAGAAGAGTCCTTTCAAGACAGTCATTACTACAAGTTTCAAAGAAACCATGCAACCTTTATTCTTCAGTTTTGATGATCCCAAAGTCGTTTATGCGTTATCCAACATTGGTCGTGATAAGGAAGCGCTTGTCAGGTTTGATCTGGAGGAGGGGAAGGAAACTGAAGTTGTGTACCAGCACCCTGAAGTTGATTTGAGTGGAGTTATGTACTCCAGGAAACGAAGGGTTGTTCTGGGTGTTTCATATATAACCGACAGGCGACATTATACCTTTTTTGATGAGCAGCGAGAAAAATTGCAGAAGGAACTTGAAAAACGTCTGAGGGGATATGAGGTTGCCGTTGTTGATTTTAACAGAGATGAAGATAAGTGCCTGGTTCGCACGTATAGTGATAAGACTAGGGGTGCTTATTATCTCTATGATCTGAACACCAAGAAATTAACAAAACTTTCTGATGTTAGTCCTTGGCTGAAAGAGGAGTATATGGCGGATATGAAACCGATATCTTTTAAATCACGGGATGGGTTAACAATTCACGGCTATCTTACTCTTCCCAAGGGTGTGAGGCCGAAAAATTTACCAGTTGTAGTGAATCCTCATGGTGGACCCTGGGCCAGGGATGTCTGGGGTTTTAATCCGGAAGTCCAGTTTCTGGCGAACAGAGGTTATGCAGTTTTGCAAATCAACTTCAGAGGATCGACAGGATACGGTAAGAAGTTTTGGCAGCTTGGTTTTAAACAATGGGGAAAGAAGATGCAGGATGACATAACCGATGGAGTGAACTGGTTAATAGAGCAGGGAATAGCAGATCCTGAAAGGATAGCAATTTACGGCGGTTCGTACGGTGGATATGCTACTCTTGCAGGGCTGGCATTCACCCCTGATTTATATGCCTGCGGGGTCGATTATGTGGGAGTATCAAATTTGTTCACTTTTTTGAATACTATTCCTCCATATTGGAAACCATACCTTGATATGTTTCATGAAATGGTGGGTGATCCCAAAAGGGATAGCCTTTTGCTTGCTGAAGCTTCTCCAGTTCTTCATGCAGACAAGATAAAAGCACCGCTTTTTATTGCTCAAGGAGCAAATGATCCCCGTGTTAATAAAGCCGAATCTGATCAAATGGTGGAGGCATTACGCAAGCGAGGAGTCGATGTGGAGTATATGGTAAAGTATAACGAAGGCCACGGTTTTAGAAATGAAGAGAATAGGTTTGATTTCTATCGAGCGATGGAAAAGTTTCTTGCAAAGCATATAGGTGGAAGAGTTTGGGATTACAAGGGAGAGGAGGGTGAATAGTACAAAACTGGACTAAGGAGGAACCCGTTATTTTCTGTAAACTGTAAAATGCTGTTTGGGTGGAAAATCATGTTTGGCTGCTAAAAGACTTATCCAATAATCATACTCCGTTCTTTCCGATCCTGCGTTTATAGACTCACCTATATTTG
>QNCQ01000339.1 GCA_003645825.1 Fidelibacterota bacterium | reverse complement strand
TTTCTATCTTCAAAATAGCGTTCAAAGCTTCGTTGAAGTAGCTTGCCCCTTCGTTGTGTATTTCGTTCCACACATGTTTTCTCACATCCTGTACCTTTTTAGAATAAGATGAATCAATTTCAAGTGTTTTATCAAGATAAAGTTTTACATTTTCCCAGTCCTTCTTACGTAAGTAAACTCCAGTGGCAAGAAGAAACGGCACCTCTGGGTTGTTTGGCTCTTTTTCAAGGGCTAACAGTAGCTGTTCTTCAGCGGCATCTACATTATCCTGCTGTAGGTATACTTTTGCAGAAGTCATTTCCACACTCTGGCACGAAATATTAAAGATAATGGAGCCAGCCACAAGGGTCAAAAGCATTAAAACCGATGAAATTCTTAACGCCTTCATATCTGTTCTCCTTCATCTTTTCTCAAAATTCACTCAAATTTATTTTTTTATTTTAACTATTCCAATCACTTATATGTAGCTATCTATTTCGCTTTTTGAGAAATTGTATGGGAATTTATAGATACCTCTTTCTGTAATAATAGCAGTAATAAGACCTGAGGGGGTAACATCGAAAGCGGGAGAAATTGCCTTACATTTTTCGTGAGCTACTCTTTTGCCGTTAAAATGAGTTACCTCATCAGGCTTTCTAAACTCTATTGGTATTCCGTTACCATTCTCTATGTTCGGGTCGATAGTTGACAAAGGTGCGGCCACGTAAAAGGGAATTTCGTGATGCCGAGCAAGGATGGCAAGGTTGTATGTCCCTATCTTATTTGCTGTATCACCATTCATGGCGATTCTGTCTGCACCAACTATTACCAGATCAACTTTCTGTGTTGCCATAACGAATCCAGCCATACTATCAGTTATGAGAGTGTGAGGAATGCCTGCCTGTTCGAGCTCCCAGGCGGTGAGCCTTGCTCCCTGGAGCAAGGGCCTCGTTTCATCGACGAATACATGGACTTTTTTCCCTTCTTCGTGCGCTATAATTATAGATCCAAGGGCAGTTCCGAGCCCTCCAGTTGCAAGAGGACCGGTATTACAATGAGTTATAATATTTGCCCCATCGGGAATTAGAGAGGCTCCGAACAGGGAAATTTTCTCACAACGTTCTTTTTCTTCATCATGTATGTTCCTGGCCTCCTCAAGCAGAGCTTCCCATATTTCACCAGGAGGTTTTTCCTGAAGAGAACTTGCCTTTCTTTTTAGCCTGTTTAAAGCCCATGAAAGATTAACGGCAGTAGGACGCGTTTCAAGCAGGAGCTTATAGCAGGTATCCAGTTGTTTGAAAAACCTTTCATTTTCTGAGCCTTTCCAATCTTTGAGTCCCAGAACAAGTCCATATGCACCAGTGATTCCGATAGCAGGTGCGCCTCGTACCATGAGGCTCTTTATAGCTTCAACTACCTCATCTACAGAATTTATTTCCACTATTTTGAGAGTCTGCGGTAGCTTCCTCTGGTCAACTATGTAGAGTTTTTCATCTTCATAGTAGATTGGTTCTATCATAGTAAGCTTACAAGGTTTCTTAAAAATCTATATCTTTTTTCTACAAGGTTATGATCTGCTTTTAAGAGATTGTTGATGCTAAAGTCTTCTACACATATAGAACCGAATACACTTCCATAGATAAGCGCTTTTTTCAAGGTACGGAAGTTAATTCTCCCTGTAGTCGCCAGAAAACCGAACAGTCCTCCAGCAAAGCTATCTCCGGCTCCTGTAGGATCAACTGGTTTTCTTACTGGATAAGCGGGAGAAAAAAATAGTCTTCCCTTTGAACTCAGATATGCGCCATTTTCCCCTTTTTTGATAACCACATATTCAGGTCCCAGATCATGTACCTTTTCAAGCCCTTTGATAAGATTGTACTCCCCTGTAAGATCGTACAGCTCAAAATCATTGATCAGAAGCATGTTAACACGCCCCAGCAATTTGAGAAGTTCGTCATGGGCAGTGTCAATCCACAGATTCATGGTATCACAGGCGACAAATCTGGGAGATGCAACCTCATTTAGGACTTTTAGCTGGAGCGAAGGCTGGATATTTGCAAGAAATACGAACGGGACAGTCCTATATTCTTCGGGCAATTTAGGATCGAATTTCTCAAAGAGTCCCAGCTCTGTGTAGAGTGTATCTCGAAAGTTTATATTATCGTGATACTTTCCTCCCCATCTGAATGTTTTCCCTTCCTGAATTACCAATCCTTTTGTATCCACATTACGTTCATTTAGAGCATGTATAGTATCCCGGGGAAAGTCTGTACCTGCAATTCCAACGACACAAACTTTTGTAAAAAATGAGCACGCCATGGAAAAGTAGATGGCTGAGCCTCCAACAGCCCCAACCCTTTTTCCGAAGGGGGTTTCGACATCATCAATAGCAACCGAACCAACAACAAGCACAGTGTCCTTTTTCATTTCTCCATCTAATTTCAAATCTGAAACTACAAAATCCTTTGATTGTTTACAATATGATAATTCAACAGAGGCTGTAAATGTTTTCTGGTATGGAGGCTTAATGTTTTCTTAATCTTTTCTTAATCTGTTAGTTTCCTATTCCCCGCCCTTTACCATATATCCTGGTTGCCCAGTTCTATACTATTCGAAATTTCTTGATTATACAAAAGGTTAAATCTTAATTAGTGTGTTATTTAG
>QNCQ01000338.1 GCA_003645825.1 Fidelibacterota bacterium | reverse complement strand
TAACTTTCTTTATATCCTCTTTCATCCTATCATTGCCAGAAATTTATCAAAAATAAACGACGCATCCACCGGACCCGGGAAGGCCTCAGGATGAAATTGCACACTAAAAAATCTCCCAGATTCGTGAATCATCCCCTCACTGGTATGATCATTTAAGTTCTGATACCACGGCTTCCACTCAGGAGGAAGAGTTTCATCATTTACAGCATAACCATGATTCTGAGAAGTAATAATGCACCTGCCATCAAGTAAATCCATCACAGGTTGATTCTGCCCCCTGTGTCCATATTTCAACTTATAGGTATCAGCACCTATTGCTAACGCGAGAACCTGATGCCCCAGGCAGACCCCCATCACCGGAACATTATCGCCAACAATGTTCGAAACTCTGGATATAACCTCTCCACAATTCTTAGGATCGCCTGGACCATTAGAAATCAACAACCCGTCATAATCATAATCTTTAAGTTCAGAATCCCACGGCAACTTCACAACTTCCACCTCTCTTTTTATCAGCTCCCTGATAATCCCATTCTTGCATCCCAGATCTAGAACCGCCACCCGTTTTTTACCTCTCCCATAGTACTCAACGCTTTTGCAACTAACTTCACTCACCACATTAAGTTCACCCGGATTATAATACTCCACATCGCCGCCATCGATTATAACCTTACCAAGCATAGTTCCACGTTCCCTGAGAGTCTGTGTCAGACTCCGGGTATCAACACCACAAAGAGCAGGAATCCTGTTCTGAAACAGCCACTCCCCAAGACTCATCTCCGCAGTATAGTGAGAGTAAAAAGACGAATAATCGTCAATAATAAGAGCTCTTACCTGGATTCGTGACGATTCAAAATACTTAAACTGTATTGCCTCATCCTGGAAATCAGGAATCCCATATTTCCCTATAATAGGATTCGTCAACACAAGTATTTGTCCATAATAAGAAGGATCGGTCAAAGATTCCGGATACCCTACCATTCCAGTACAAAAAACCACCTCGCCAGAGGTGGATTCAGGATAACCAAAGCTAATTCCGCAAAACTCTGAACCATCTTCTAGTATCAGCTTCGCCTCATATTTGCACCTACCCTTCACCATTCCGGCACCACTTAACCCAGACACAGACCAGTTCCTGTAAATGCCGGCCTAATTTATTCTCTTTGCTCTTTTATGACCAATCCAACAATCGCTTTGCTTAAAAATTTAAATTAATTGGTCTAAAACCTTTGATATTTCAGCCTTTGGTTGCAAGCCTATTAGCTGGTTAACGGGTTTGCCATCTTTAAAGATTATTATAGTAGGAATACTTCTTATACCAAATCTTTGGGCCAGTTCACCCTCTTCTTCAACGTTCACTTTACAGAACTTTACTTTACCTGTGTACTCATTCGCCAGCTCCTCCACAATTGGAGCAAGCCTTCTACACGGAGCACACCACTCAGCCCAGAAATCCACAAGAACCGGCACCAGTGAATCCTCAACTTCTGTGCTGAAACTTTCAGCATTTAATTCTAACACATTTCCTGCCATTTCTATCCCACCTCCAGCTTTACTTGGTTAATTCGACCCGACCCATCTCAGTATCTCCGGTAGAGTCGGTCTTTTACCGTACATTAAAATAGCGATACGAAATAGTTTACTCCCAATTATAATGGTAAGAACAACAAATATCAATAAAATTATTGATGTTCCGACAACTTCCCATACAGGAGCGAAACCCATGCCAGCTTTCAAAACCATTATAAAGGGAGTGAAGATAGGGATAAATGAAACCACATGGGTTACAATCGAATCGGGATTGAAAACTATATAAGATGAAAAAATAACTGGTAAAACCACCAGCATTGACACTATCGACATCGCATGTTGAGCCTCATATTCAGATGTAAATAAAGCTCCCATAGTACAAAACATCGCTGCATAAAATAAATACCCAAGTACAAAATAAATGGCAAAGACAATTATGGTGTAGCCAAAGTCAATATTCAGACCTTTTGCAGAGGAAGCGTAATATCCTATCAACAAATAAATAACAATCTGTGTGAGCCCAAGCAAACCAAGCCCCAGTATTTTTCCGGTCATAAACTCTCCCGGGGTAACTGAGGACAATATAATCTCCACCAACCGGCTCGACCTTTCTACTATCAAACCCCTCATCAAAGATTGAGAAGTGTTAAAAATCGCAAGAAATAGAATAAAAAACGCAACAAGGGGCAAAATAAAGAGGTCCAACTCTGACAGCTTTTGCTCTCCTCTGGGAGTTATCCTTATTGTCTCAAGTTCCACTCCTTTCGTTATTTTCGCTATCTCCTTTAATCCTATGCCGTATTCCTCCAACCTGGCAGCTATCAATACATCATCAAAAACCTCTTCAAGCCGTGCACATAGCACAAAATTACTCTTCCTCACGTAGAACCTTACTTTTCCTGTAGAAAAAATACCTTCCGGAATAACAACATATCCATCTATTACCATCGAATCAAGAAGACTCTGCGCCACTTCAACCGTGTTTTCATAACTTCCGCTCCGCAATACCATAATCTGATACATTGGGCTACCATTATCGAGTTTATATCTCTGATGAAAATATTCGGAAATCTTTTCCCCAACTCCGGCTCCGGATTTATCTACAATAGCCAAAACAGCAGATTCTCCAG
>QNCQ01000337.1 GCA_003645825.1 Fidelibacterota bacterium | reverse complement strand
GATCATGTAAATATGGATGTAGAGTTGATAAAGGAGATAGCGATGGAAGAGGGTTTGAGGTTTGCGATACGAGAAGGTGGAAGAACAGTTGGTGCAGGTGTCGTAACGAAAATTGTTGAGTGATAAATAGATAAGAGAGGAGAGCCGTGCCAGGCCAGAAAATTAGAATAAGTTTAAAAGCTTATGATCATAACTTGTTGGACAAGAGTGCAAAACGGATTGTCGCTACAGCGAAAGCGACTGGTGCAACGGTAAGGGGTCCTATTCCTCTTCCAACACAGAGGACAGTTTACACAGTTTTGCGTTCACCTCACATAGATAAGAAATCCAGAGAACAGTTTGAAGCGACAGTGCATAAAAGATTGATAGATATTCTGAATTCCACATCAAAAACTGTTGATGCGTTGATGAAGCTGGAGCTGCCGGCAGGGATAGATATTGAAATAAAAGTTTAGTGGATAAGATATGGTAGGGATATTAGGTAAAAAACTTGGGATGACTCAAATATTTAGCGAGGATGGGCTGGCGATACCCGTAACGATAGTAGAGGCCGGTCCGTGTAAGGTTGTACAGGTTAAGACCCTGGAAAACGATGGATATTCTGCTGTCCAGCTTGGTTTTGAGAAAAAGCCTGAGCGACTTGTTAATAAGCCGATGATGGGACATTTCAGAAAACATAAGGTTGAACCATTCAGGTTTTTGCGAGAGTTTAGGGATTTTCCGGAGGAGTACTGTGAGGTTGGAAAAGAGGTTACTGTTGAGGTGTTTGAGGAGGGAAATATTGTAAAGGTGATAGGGATTTCCAAGGGGAAAGGTTTTCAAGGTGTCGTTAAGAGACATGGATTTGGTGGTGGTCCCAGGACACATGGTCAGAGTGATAGGCTCAGAGCTCCTGGTTCCATAGGTGCTTCTGCTTTCCCGTCGAGGGTAATCAAGGGTTTGAGAATGGCAGGAAGAATGGGGGGAAAGCAGGTCACTGTAAAGGGTCTTACAATAGTGAAAATCGACAAGGAAAATAATTTGTTGTTTATCAAAGGGGCTGTGCCTGGAGCGAGAAACAGTTTATTAATAATACGGAGGCAAGAAAGTTGAAAGTAGAACTCCCGATTTATAAAAAGGATGGGACTGAATCTGGGGAGAAGTTGATATTGGAAGAAGCAGCTTTTACAATCGAGCCCAATTACCATGCTATATATCTTGCTGTGAAGGTTGAAAGAGCAAATAATAGGCAAGGAACTCATAGTACAAAGACCAGGGCGGAGGTAAGCGGAGGTGGCCGCAAGCCGTGGAGACAAAAAGGTACTGGTAGAGCAAGGGTTGGATCAATCCGGAGTCCGCTCTGGGTTGGTGGTGGAGTTGCATTCGGGCCAAAACCCAGGGATTACAATTTAAAGATAAATAAGAAGGTTAAAAGGCTTGCCAGAAGGAGTGCTTTGGCTTATAAATATATGGCAGAGGCAATTAAAGTTGTGGAAAATCTTGATTTTGACCAGCCGAAGGCCAGGAATATACGGGAGCTTTTGACAAATTTCGGGTTGATGGATAAAAAGGTTACGATTCTTGTATACAGGATGAATAGAAATATTGCACTTTCGTGCAGAAATTTTTACAATATATCTCTTCTGGAAGCTAGAAATGCTTCGACGTATGATTTGCTTGATAATGAGGTTATTCTATTTGAACCGGAAGGATTGAAGGAATTAAATGAGCAACTATTAGCAACAGGTTAGGGTAGGCTATGGCGGTTAAGGGAAACATTATTATCGAGCCCATTTTGAGTGAGAAGATGACCAGGCTTCAGGAAGATCAGAATAAATACGCTTTCAAAGTGCATTCGGATGCTAACAAGATTGAGATTAAAGAAGCTGTGGAGAAGAAATTCAATGTTAAGGTGAAAAAAGTTAATACGATGCGCGTTAAAGGAAAGGTCAGAAGAATGACTGTGCGAAGTGGTGGTCGGGTTATTAGAACTGAAGGAAAAACTTCAAGCTGGAAGAAAGCAATTGTAACACTTGAGGAAGGGTATAAAATAGATTTTTATCAAGGAGAAACGGCGGTATAAGCTATGGGAGTGAAGAAATTAAAGCCGGTTACGCCCGGGACAAGGTTTATGTCTGTTAGTACTTTTGAGGAAGTAACAGCTACAGAGCCAGAACCAGGGCTTGTTGAGCCACTGAAGAAGACAGGTGGTCGGAATAATCTGGGTAGGATTACAGCCTGGTGTCGAGGAGGTGGACACAAAAGAAAATACAGGATAATTGATTTTAAGAGAGACAAACGGGATATTGAGGCAAAGGTTAAAACTATTGAATATGATCCTAACAGGTCTGCCCGGATAGCTCTGGTTGTTTACAAGGATGGAGAGAAGCGATATATCCTTGCGCCTGAAGGATTGCAGGTCGGGGACACCGTTATTTCAGGAGAAAACGTTCCAGTAAAGGTTGGTAATGCACTACCATTGAGGAATATCCCTCCCGGAACTTTTGTGCACAATGTTGAACTCTACCCTGGGAGGGGGGGGAAATTGGCAAGAAGTGCGGGGACATCTATTCAGATTATGGGGAAAGAGGAGAAATATGTTATTGTTAAAATGCCTTCTGGCGAGATGAGAAAGATTCATGGGAATTGTTATGCAACCATAGGAGAGGTAGGGAATAAGG
>QNCQ01000336.1 GCA_003645825.1 Fidelibacterota bacterium | reverse complement strand
TTGTAAAACGTATTATTGTAGACATCAATAAATCCGTAGCTAATTATTCCATTAGCCTTGGGTCTGATGAACACATTATGGTGAATCAAAACTCTCGTTTTCTGCTGTACCCATATAGCACGCATGTTTGGTTCAATAAAAACGTTATTACATATTTCATTAACATAATCAAGAGCTGCATCTCCTTCTCCACGATTATCATTCCAGATAGCGCATGCATACCCATCATTTTCTAGTCCATATCCAACATTAATAAATTTAAACCCACTTATTACCCAACCAGGACCAGCAAAAATTGCTATAGGTGAAGGAGAATTACTTGCATCAATAATTGTGAAATTAGGGCCCTTTTTAGAAGACAAACAGAGGTTTTTCGGAGTTTTAGATGGGTAGGCAGAAATAACATATGTACCCTCCAGCACCATAACCGTATCACCATCTGAAGCAGCTTCAATACCGGATTTAATATCAACATAAGGATAATCGATAGAACCATCCGCCACCGAAGGATCCGCATCATCATCTACGAATATAACCGCAGCGTAAGAAATTCCAGATAAGATAAGTATTGAAAAAATTAGCACTATGAAGCGTGTTAAAAAGTTTTTCAACATGGCGATCCCTCCTTTTTTGAATTAGTTTACAAACTCCCCGTCCCCCTTTTTGAAAATGAGGGAGAAGAAACTAAAAAACGGAAGCATTTATATAAGGTGTAGTATTTTCACATATTTATTTGACCACAGGAATCTCTGTAATCCTGAGATTAGTACACCCATATGGTATCAGCTTAATCTCCTCAATTGGAGTATCGACACGGATTCCATCCCACCATGGACTGAATGGTAAGGGACCATGTATTCCTCCATACTGTCTCCAAAAAGGAATCCTCTTCCCCTTAGTTAATATTACGATTGGAGATCTTTCTGGAGAAAATGGATAACCACTTAAACCATTAAATTTTACTTTAAATTCTTTATCCTTCTTATCAATACATTCTTTAAGGATTCCATAATTCCAATCAGACATAGGTAATACTTCCCATGTACCATATTTCCCTTCTCCTTCTATCTTAACCCATTTATCCCTTATAACTAAAGAATAAACAAGTGGTCCCCTTTCTATAACAACAGAATATTCAAACCAGTTGCTTACTTCAATATCCATTGGGAGTTTAATATATACTTTATCCCCTTTATTCCAGACTCCATCAATCTTAAACATTGTCCCTGCTTGGGGATGAAAAACCTCTCCATCGTTAATTTTAATCTCCGGACCTTTACACCATCCTGGTATTCTCAAATACAGGGGGAAAGACACTTTCTTACCCTTTTTAAACTTCAGAACCACCTCATCAGAAAACGGATAGTCCGTATCTTCCTCAATCTCTACTTTTTTGCCCTTTCCCACAAATACCTCCACCACTGATGGAGCGTATACAGATAGAGCTAATCCATTATCACTCGTCGCATACCACAGATGAGAAACAAATTTTGGCCATCCTTGGTGCATATTTGCTGTACAACAGCCATAACCGGTCTCAAGACCGAAAAGTAATTCCGTCTCATCATGTTTCGTATTGAAGTTATGCCATTCCTTTGTACAGGATATTTGATTTGGCATTTGATAGTATTGCCTTGCTGTATAATCATCTTTTATCTGTGCTGGCAATGCATTAAATGCAACCTTTTCAAGATAATCTCCAAAAATCGGATTCCCCGTTATCCAAAACAATGTTTCAAGACTAAACATGTACTCAACAACAGTACATAATTCGGTTCCATGCGTTGGATCTTTACCATGCAACATTTCATCACCGGAAAAAAGTCCCTCTGGTTGTCCATGGTATTTCATTAATTTTCTTATACCTTCTTCTACTGCTTTCACGTATCTTTCATCTTTAGAATACTGGTACCAAACAATCGGTTGTTTTATTCCCATAGCTGTATTTACACCATGCCAAGATTCTGGATACTCGGATTCAAATCGTTTCGTCCAATCAAGAGTCATATTAAAAACCATTTCACCGAGATCTAACAGAAACTTCTCACCTGTCACATTATAAAGCCAATAAACAATCAGTAGATTCTCTCCTCCCCTTGATTTTGCCCAATGCGTCCAATAATCGAGTGGCTTCTCAGGCAAATTTTCATACTGATACCTGAAATATTTTAACATAAAATCAATAACTCTTTCGTCTCCTGTAGCCTCATAATATTGTTTCAATACCTTTAGCATCACCATACGAGGCCACCAGTCTTCTTTAACCTTATTCTGCCAGGTAAGCCTCCAGCCCCTTCTGGAATTACCATATTCCTTACCTTCAACGGGAACGGGACCAAAAAATCCATCCTCTCTCTGACTATTCAACGTCCATTCAATCCATCTTTTAACTTTTGCAATTAACTTTTCATCGTTTAGTATATATGCCAACGGTACAAGCCCATCTAACCAGTAAGGTCCTCTTTCCCATCCTTCTTCATCACCACCTAACCACCCATTTGTAGGCCCAACATCCCTCCACACCTCATCAAGGTGCCCTGTCAAACCATCCCTCGCAAGCTCCAATTGGACTTTCAGCCACCCTTTCGGTTTAATAACCCCAACTGGCAACTCAATATACGGCGTTTCAATCAATGGTTCCCTGTTGCTTGTGTAATTAAC
>QNCQ01000335.1 GCA_003645825.1 Fidelibacterota bacterium | reverse complement strand
TAACTTCACTCAAAAGCTCTTCCAGCCCAAAGGACTTTCTAGTAAAGCACTTTGTGAACTGACCCAGGATTAACCCATTTATCTTATCATAGACTCCATGAAGTTTTAGAATCTGAAACAACCCATCCAAGCGATACGATTTTTCATCGATATCTTCTATAACCAGAATTGTTCCTTCCAGAGAAGGCATGTACTCTGTACCCAGAAGGGAAGTCATAAGAGAAAGGCACGCAGGAATCAAAACCCCTTCTGCTCTTCCATGCTTTAGTACCTTCAGCTCCATCCCTTCTGGATTCTCCAGCTCCAGTGGATAGGAATCCCCATCCAGCACTTTCCAGAACCATTTTTCAGAATACGCATCGAAATCATCCCCCATATCCGAAGCAACCATTGGACCTGAGTAAGTAATCCAGTTCAACATCCTCAGAAACGCAAGCTGAATCACAGTGATATCGGAATAACCGACGAAAGCCTTAGGCTTAGCTTTCCTCAATTTGTCATAATTAATCTTATCCACAATCCTTAAAGCGCCATACCCACCGCGAGCACAGATTACGCAATCTATACCGTCATCAAGAAGAAACTCCTCAAGGTACTTTACCCTGGTGAGATCATCCGAGCCTGCCAGGTAATACCGCCCCCTTGTAAGGTACGGGGAAGTCCTTACTCTATAGCCACGGGATAGAAGATACTCTATTCCTTTTCTTAGAGGCTTTCTCTTAGCGGGACTCGATGGGGCTATTATTCCGATCGTGCCTCCCCGAGGTAAGAGAGGCGGTTTTATATTCATCAGACTTAATCTTTTTACAAAAACACCTTTTAAAGTTGCAAAATATTTAAGCAAAATGGAAAACTTTTTTTGCAAGAATGTGACACCTGCAACACAAAATCCTCACAGGGTCCTATTGTAATAAAATCTATACCTGTACGTCTCGCTCACAGAAGCAGAAAAATACGGGTGATATTTGAAATTTACCACGATACCGTTAAATTTAACCGACGATGGATAAGCTGAGAGTAGGAGTAGTAGGAGCAGGACATTTAGGGTATTACCACATAACCAACTTAAAAGAGGTTAAAACTGCAGATCTGGTAGGGTTCTACGATATCGACAAAAAAAGGGCCTCCTACGTAGAAGAGGAAACCGGGGTAAAAGGCTTCAGTTCTCTTGAATCTCTTCTTGAAAATTGCGATGCTATATCAATCGTTGTACCAACACAGGAACACTATGCCGTTGCACTTAAAGCTATAGAACGGGGTTTACACTTCTTCTGCGAGAAACCCTTCATGGAAAGTGTCAAGCAGGCTGAGGATATTATAAGAAAAGCCCGGGCTAAAAAGCTCATCATCCAGGTTGGCCATGTTGAAAGATTTAACCCTGCACTGAAATGTTTAAGAGGCGAAATCTTGGCTCCTCTCTTTATAGAATCCCATCGAATAGCCCCATTCAATCCCAGGGGGACTGATGTTGCTGTCATCCTGGATCTCATGATTCATGATATAGATATCATCTTGTCCCTTGTCAGATCCAGAGTGGTCAGAATAAACGCAACCGGAGCACCCATCCTGAGTGAAAACATAGACATTGCCAACGCTAGGATAGAGTTTGAAAACGGCTGCATCGCTAATGTAACAGCAAGTCGCGTATCACAGAAAAAGATGCGAAAAATGAGAATTTTCCAGAGAAACAAATACATTTCTATAGACTTTCTTGCCAGAGAAACTGATATATACTGGTTAAGTGAAAATCTTCAAAATGTCCCGGAGGTTTCCAATGTCAAGCTTGACAGAATGAAAAAGCAAATTCTCTTTAGAAAAATTTCAATCCCTGAAGGGAACCCCATCAAAGAAGAACTTGAAGCTTTTATCGAAGCTGTTATAACCAGAAAACCTCCCAAAATAACTGCAGAAGAAGGGCTGGAAGCTCTTAAAATAGCAGTTGAGATCGAAAAACAAGTTAAAGAAAACTTAAAGAAAATTTTATGAAGGATATAAGAAACTTCTTCTTCAAATATAGAGGATATCTTCCCATTCCGCTTGCAATTCTGGTAATTATCCAATCGGATATTTCCCTTGGGCTGGCTATTCCAGGGGGGGCTCTTATCCTTCTGGGAGAGACGATAAGGTTACTGGGAGTTCGGGCTGCTGGAGGTAGAACAAGAACCAGGAAAGTGGGTGCAAAAACCTTATGCACCTGGGGACCTTATGCTTACGTCCGAAATCCTCTTTATATCGGAAATTTTTTCATATATACAGGAATGATTCTTTTTGCGGGTGGTAAATATATACTTCTGCTGCTTTTAATCGGGGTAGCATATATCTTTTTCCAGTACCGCCTAATAATAAAGCTGGAGGAGGAAACTCTCGAGAGAATCTTTAGAGAAGATTATATTGAATACAGAAATAATGTTCCTCGAGTAATCCCAAGACTAACGCCCTGGAAAGGGAAAAACGATACAGAAAAGGAATTTTTAAGCTGGGGCAGTGTATTGAGGACAGAGAGAGGAACTCTCATTGTTCTCTTCTCTTTTCTAACAGCCATAATTGTAAAGGAAATAGCAATAGGATTAATCTAACATGACTAAGAAGGTTTTTATTTCTACCGGTGAACTCTCCGGAGATATTCACGCAGCTAACATGCTAAAGAATTTGCTAAAAATAACAGAC
>QNCQ01000334.1 GCA_003645825.1 Fidelibacterota bacterium | reverse complement strand
TACTTTTCAACAAATTCACGAGCTGATAGCTTTATCGCTTCGGCAGGAAAGGTAAGTGTCCCACCTGCAGGGTCGAGTAGTTTTACTTCATGACTTGCAAGTCCATCGGTAAGACCAAAGTGGGATTTTAATATTGAATTGATAGCTCGAACAATGTAGCTAACCACAGGTTCGGGTGTGTAATAGACTCCGCGTCTTTCTCGTACTTCTGGGTCGTATGTAGCAAGAAAGGTTTCATAAAAGTGTATTATTGGATCAGTTCCTTTCCCGGAGCTGTAGTATTCATGCAGGATTTTCCCTACATCGGTAACGTTTAAAATTTCAGCAATATCATCGACAATTATTTGTAAAGATTTAGGCGGATCCTCAAGAGAGATAAAACGGAAAACATCTCTGAGAATTCCAATAGTTTGAGGTATATAGTCATAAGCAAGTTTGCGATTAAACTCGCCTTCAGCTCTTATTCTTGCGGCGAACAGTCCGTATGTAATGGTCTGAGCATAAAGATCAGCAAATTGTTCCTTTGTTAGAGTAGCTATTAAATACTTTTTAAAAGCCTCATAAAAGCCTATTAATTGTCTGTGTCCTGAGGTATCATTTATATCCTCTGATTGCTCTACTTCCTGCATCTCTACTGAAATGACCTCATCACGCAAAAATCGAGTTCTTTTAGCCAGCTCTATTGCAAGGGCTCTGGCTGATTTTACCTGTGGGAGGGAAAAAGAAAAGAATGTATTTAGTAGCTCTTCAAAATCTTCTATGTTTTCTGCTGGAGGTATTGTCCGTAATCTCTGGGCTATGGCTGGACGGCCGATTAAAACCTGCTTTATTTTTTGACCATCGCGGTAAAGTCGAAATTCGTAAAAGTTAGTAAGGATAACATTGGGAAAGGTGGATAGGTAGCGTTTTAATTGGTCCGTACCCTCTATGCAGTCAAGATTGGTAGTTGTTGGAGCTTTCGCCTCGATATATCCTGTGATGTGATTTTTCCCGTCCCAGATTCGAAAGTCTGGATTACCAGCTTCTGTTTTTTTAGGGAGAATTGTAACATCGATGTTTTTAATGTTTTTGATTTCTGCGAATTCTTTTAACAGGGATTCAAGGTGAATATAATAACTTTCCTCTCGTGCATCGCCTCGATTTAAAGTTTCGGTAAGTTTTTTCAAGTATTGTTTGATTAAATCCCTCATTGATTATATTTCTCCTTTAGTAAGATTAGTAAACCCAATTCCCAGTTCATCTTATTTTCTTTTTTACTTCCATATCGTCTAAAATCTAAAAACAATTTTTCAAATTGGGAAAGACAAATAAGAGGTATAAGTTAACATAATATGCGTCAGGTCATTAGACCTGACGCATCCAAAATGCAGAGCTTTCAAACTCTTTAAAATGATTCTTCCGATTTTTAAAAGAAAAACTCGTACATCGGATCCCATGGTGGGAGTTTTATAGGCTTTGTTTTCAGGATTTCCTGGACTTTGGGAGGCAGTAAACTTTTTGGAACTACGACTTCATACATATAGTGGTCGAACCATTTGTCGTACATTACGTACATACCATTTTTCCCTGATTTTTCTCCCCAGCTGTTTTCCACAAGCCATTTTACTGGATTTCCATTATCGTCAAGATCAACGCCCATAAAAACCATAGCATGGGTTGGAATGGACTGTCTATAGAGTACTCTTTCTTTTTTCGTCATTTTGAGGTCAACTCCAAGCAGGGATTTATAATCATATACTTCAGGTGCCATAATGCCTTCTTTACTCCAGAGCTCTTTTCCGACATCGCACCCGAACCATACAGGTTCTTTAAGGTCTTTCAACATTTTTAAAGATAATTCCTTAAGTTCTTCTATTGGAAGATTTATGAATGTAAGATCATTCTTATCAATCATATCTCTGTCTATTGAGATACTGTATAGTTTGTAATATGGCTTTGCTGGATAGTTGTAGATTACAACATAATCTGAAAGTGTTTTTCCAACAAACTCTTTATAGAATGATTGTGGAGTATATTCTTTCCATTCTGAAATATTCCCATCTTTATCTTTATATCTCCATGTAAATTTTTCTGGTGGATTCCCGAGAGTATATACAAGGATCTTATAAACATCCTTTAACATGTCAATTTTCATTTTTCTTAGCTCTTTTTCTGAAGCTTTGGTCTCTCTTAGTTTTGAAGCACATTTTCTTAAATATGTTGAGAGGATTCTGTTCAGCTCGCCAGTCTTTGAGCTGTGGTAAGTTTCTGGCATGACTTCCTTCGGCACAACACCGTACTTATTCACGAGCTCGACTACCATATTCCACTGACCGCCATCCGGGATTGGGTTTTTCAAAAGAAAAACAACTTCTCTATCGTTAACGTCTTTCTTCCTTGTCTCTATTATTTTCTCAAGGAACAGATTTGCTTTTTCCAGTTTGTCGAAAAAGAAATTGTAGTTTTGCGAAAGTTCAAACTTAGAGAGATTATATTTTTCTGCTGTTTTGTACCTCAAGATGTTCAAGCCCGCAAAAAGCCAGCATCTACCGCTGTTTTTCTGATTTGTCACGCCTTTATTTTCTAATTTGATAGAAAAATTTCTATCAAAGAGCTTGTCACGCACAGATTTGTTTTGTGCAAGGTCTTTGATACTGTTTTGAGTAATTGCATTGATTAGTGCTTTGTTCTCGG
>QNCQ01000333.1 GCA_003645825.1 Fidelibacterota bacterium | reverse complement strand
CCTGGAGCTTTTATAGCCCTCTGGATAGACTAATATTTAAGAAAAAGTTTGGCAAGAAAAAAGAGGCTAAAAGAAGGAAAGAATTGGCTCTCAAGGAGAAGAAGGAAGAAACTGATTTTCAGGAAGAAAGGATAAGGGAGCTGGGAGGGGAGCAAGAGGAGGTTATTGTTCCGATCAGGGTACAGAGGGAAAGCAGGATTGCTAAAAGTATTCCGGCTAAAGAGAAGAAAGGGTATAAACTTCCTTCTGTCAATCTGCTTAATGAACCTGGTGAGAATGTTGTTAGAACCGTTGCGGAAGAGGAGATTCTGGAGAACTCCAGGGTTCTTGAGAAGGCACTAGAAACGTTTGGTGTTAGCGGGAAGGTTGTTAGTGTTTCTCCTGGTCCTATAATAACGCGATATGAAGTGGAGCCAGCTTCAGGAGTGAGGGTTAGCCGTATAGCGTCTTTGTCCGATGATCTGGCGAGGATATTAAAAGCTAAAAGGATAAGAATAGTAGCACCTATACCAGGTACATCTGTAGTTGGTATTGAAATTCCGAACAAAAAACCAGCACTTGTATATTTCAAAGAGATTGTAAGCTCAGATAAATTCCGCAGGGCCAAATCGAAACTTACGATTGCCCTTGGGAAGACAATTTCTGGAGAAGTATGTGTCTTTGATCTTGCGACTATGCCACATCTTCTTATTGCAGGAGCTACAGGATCAGGTAAAAGTGTATGTATAAATACCATAATTGCCAGTATTCTCTATAAAGCATATCCTGATGAAGTAAAATTTTTGCTTGTTGACCCTAAAAAACTTGAGCTATCTTTGTATAAAGCTCTCAAAGGGTATCATCTCATAACGTGTGAAGGGGTTGATGAAGAGGTTATAACCAGGGCTGATAATGCTCTCATAGCATTGCGAGCTGTTGAAGCGGAGATGGAAAGAAGGTATGAGATACTTGCGAATGCTGTTGTGAGGAATATAGATGAATATAATGCAAAGGTCAAAGCAGGACAATTTGATGGGGAGTTTTTACCTTATATTGTTGTGGTGATAGATGAGCTTGCGGATTTAATGATGATTTCTTCAAAAGAAGTTGAAGAGCCTATTACTAGGCTTGCCCAGATGTCAAGGGCTGTGGGGATTCATCTGGTTATAGCTACCCAAAGGCCTTCAGTAGATGTAATAACTGGTCTAATAAAGGCCAACTTTCCTTCAAGGATTGCTTTTCAGGTAGCATCCAAAATCGATTCAAGGACGATAATAGATACCAACGGAGCTGAAAAGCTCCTTGGGAGGGGGGATATGTTAATAGTTACGAGCACAAACCCAGAGCCGCAGAGATTACATAATGCCTTTATTTCCCTTGATGAAGTTGAGAGAATACTGGCTCATATAATAGAACAACCAAAGCCTGAGGAAATGGAACTTACCAGTCCTGAGGCTGAGGGGGCGGATGAATTTTTATACGATGAGGAGAGAGATCCTCTTTTTAATAAGGCTTTGAAACTTGTTGTTACATATCAGCAGGGAAGTATCTCGCTATTGCAGAGAAGACTGAAGATAGGTTTTGCGCGGGCAGCCCGGATAATGGATCAACTTGAAAAGGCCGGCATAGTAGGTCCTGCTATAGGAAGCAAGCCAAGAGAAGTTCTGGTGGATGAAGAGTTTCTAAAAGAGCTGGAGTCCGGTGAGAACAACGATTTAGAATAAAGAGACAGTGGTAGTTTTTAAGAATGAACCGGAGAAGATTTACAGGTAGCATAGTTTGTTTTATATTTGCAACTACTTTATTTGTACACGCCCAACGTGTTCCAGATAAGGAACTCGCCAGTTTGAGGCAGAGGTATTTTTCTGGCTCACCTGTTTCGATGAAAATTAAGGTATCCCAGATTGAAAAGGGGGGAGATACAATTTCTATTGAGTACGGGGACTTTTATCTTAAAGGGAGTAGGTTCAGGATAGATTTTGGGGATCAGGTTATCGTATACGATGGAAAATGGTTGTATACCTATACTGCTTTTGACAGTCAGCTTGTAGTGGAAGCTTTCGATACGACATCTGCGTTGAGGTTGATATACGATGTGATCTCCGGAGATTTAAGTCGTTTTTATATAAGATCCATAGAAAAATTGAAAGGATTTAGGATATACAGACTTGATTATAAGTTTAGAGAAGTTTTTTATAAGGATATCGGGCTTGAGGTTAACGAGGGGAGTGGGGAGGTCAGTAAAGTAGAATTTAAAGATTTTGATGATACTCTTTACTGCCTGGATGTTCTGGGGGTAAGTTACCAGGAGGTAGAAGAGAGCTTTTTTGATCTGTCGAATTTCCGTGTGAAGGAAAGGGTAGACTTAAGGAATTGAGTAAGTGGCGGAAAAGTCCATATATACGAATGATTCTGGGGTTATTCATTAGCCTCTGTGGTATCTATCTGGGGTTTAGGAAATTTGATTATAGGTCTTTCTTCAGTAGCCTATCAGAAGTTAACTATCTTTATCTTCTACTTGCTGTTTTCGTGCAGATAGTGAATGTTTTTTTTAGGGCAATAAGATGGAAGATAATACTGAATGAAGTGAAGGAAATCAAGTTAAAAAAGGTGTTTGCAGCCACCATGGTTTGTTATTTTGGGAACAATGTCTTTCCGTTCAGGTTTGGGGAGGTGCTGAGATCGCTTGTTTTG
>QNCQ01000332.1 GCA_003645825.1 Fidelibacterota bacterium | reverse complement strand
TTCTGGCAATTTTGCAGTGAGGAGGGGTACAAGGGGGGTTCGTCGTTAGCAGAATCTCCCTTAGCAAAGCCCATATTGCACTGAAAACTATTCATGCTTAAAACGGTAAATCATCTTTAACGGGGATGAAAATGAAGTTATCATTGATTGGCTTCGGGAAAATGGGAAGGACCATAAAAAACCTTGCCGAAAAATATAATCACAAGGTTATATCAATAGTTGATCCATATTCCAAAGAAGCAACCCACAGAGAAATCTCAAATGAGTCCATTCAGGATAGTGACGTCTGTATAGAATTTTCAACTCCAGAATCAGTCATAAGCAATATAGAGGCTATCGCAAGATTAAAAAAAGACCTGGTAGTGGGAACTACGGGATGGCATAACGAACTAAATAGGGTAAAAGAACTTGTCGAACAAACGGGAATAAAGCTTATCTATGCCTCTAACTTTGCAATAGGGGTCAATCTTTTTTTCATGATTGTTCGCTATTGTGCCAGGCTTGTAAACCAGTTAAACTCTTACGATGTCTCGATATTTGAAGTACACCACAGTCAGAAAAAAGATATTCCTTCGGGGACAGCCATTACATTGGGTGACATAATAAGAGACGAAATGAAGCAAAAAGACGAGATTGTAACAAATCTAACAGGAAAAATAGATCCAAATCAAATACACATAACTGGAATAAGGTGTGGAAATATCTTTGGGGAACATTCTGTTATTCTCGATTCAAACGTGGATACGATCTTGCTTTCTCATAGAGCAAAAAACAGGGAGATTTTTGCTGAAGGTGTATTTTTCGCCTTAGACAGGTTAAACAAAGTGAAAGGAATGATCTCTTTTCAGGATTTACTAAGGGATACCCTATTAAAAGTCTAAAAAGGAGGATAACATGATTCTAAGGGGAACTTACACTGCCATGATAACCCCATTTAAAAATGGAGAAGTTGACTACAATGGTCTCAAAGAGAATATAGAATTCCAGATTAAGAATGGTGTTGACGGGATTCTTTTACTTGGAACTACCGCTGAAACCCCAGCCCTGTCTTCATATGAGAAAGAAAAAATAATGGAGATTGGAATTGGAACAGTAAATGGAAGAGTACCGGTAATGGTAGGTGCTGGAAGCTATTCAACTAGAGCAACGGTCGAAGCAACGCAAAAAGCAAAGGAGAAGGGAGCTGATATAGCTCTTATTGTTACCCCCTATTACAATAAACCAACCCAGGAAGGAATCAATAAACAATTCAAGGCAGTTGTCGAGGAAACAAACATCCCAATAGTAGTTTACAATATCCCGGGTCGCACAGGTAGAAACATAGAAGTTGAAACTATGGAAAAACTGTCTGAATTACCGAATATTATTGGAGTTAAGGAAGCATCCGGCAACATAGATCAGATTATGAGAACCTATGCCAGTATATCATCGAAAAAGAATTTTGTGATAATGAGTGGAGATGATAACCTTACTTTCCCAATTATGGCTCTTGGTGGAGCAGGAGTAATTTCAGTGGCGAGTAACCTGATACCAGATCGTGTATCCAGGATGGTAAATGCAATGCTTGAGAATAGAATAGAAGAAGCAAGAAAAATTCATTATGAGTTGCTACCTTTCTTTAAAGGCATTTTTATGGAAACCAACCCGAGTCCCATCAAGGAGGCAATGAACATGTGTGGATTGCCAGCCGGAGATGTCAGACTTCCGTTGGTTAAAATGAGATCAGAAAATAGAGAAAAACTCAGAGAAATCCTTGTGAGACTAAACATTCTGAAGGAACAATGATGAACATAAAAGAAACAATTGAAAAATATTACGAGCAGCCTATTCAGACAGAAGACGAACGAAGGAAAATCCTTAAGGTCTATTTTGAATTTCTTGACCTCCTCGATTCAGGGGAAATAAGAATAGCTGAAAAAGCTGATAATCGCTGGATTATCAACAAATGGGTGAAAAAGGGGATCCTACTCGGTTTCAAGCTCGGGAAGATAAAGCCAATCGAAAATGGTGTCTTCAAGTTCTACGATAAAGAAACTCTCCCCCTGAAGGATCTGGAAGACTGCGAGAACATTCGTCTTGTTCCGGGTGGCTCAAGTATAAGAAAAGGAAGCTATATCGGCAAAAATGTAATAATAATGCCCCCTTCTTACATAAACATTGGAGCATATATTGACGATGGAACGATGATAGATTCTCAGGTTCTCGTGGGAAGCTGTGCTTATATAGGGAAAAACTGCCATATCAGCGCAGGAACAATTATAGGAGGCGTCCTTGAACCAATTGGTTCATATCCTGTCATTATAGAAGATAACGTATTTATTGGTGGGAACTGTGGAGTATATGAGGGAACTTTAATAAAAAAAGGAGCTATTCTGGGTGCTGGTACAACTATAACAGCTTCAACAAGAGTATATGATACAGTAAACGATAGAATTATTGAACCTGATGACAAAGGTAGAATGGTAATACCTGAAATGGCAGTTGTAGTCCCTGGTTCAAGGTCATTAGGGAAAACAGTAAGTGGTACGAATATTAGCCTGTATACTCCGGTCATCATCAAATACAGAAATCCTGCCGATAACAGGATAAAACTCGA
Source organism: Fidelibacterota bacterium (assembly GCA_003645825.1). Lineage (GTDB taxonomy): Bacteria > Fidelibacterota > UBA2242 > UBA2242 > B5-G15 > B5-G15. The sequence continues at coordinate 82 of QNCQ01000332.1, read as the reverse complement.
AGATCTACTAAGAGATTGATTCAATTTCAAGGCATACTCTCTTTTTATAAAATGTCTAACTGGCATAAATGGGAAAGGATTT
>QNCQ01000331.1 GCA_003645825.1 Fidelibacterota bacterium | reverse complement strand
GAATAAAACGTGCCTACAGGCTACGAAAAACGCTCTATCAAAACTCAGAAGTCTTCAGAGTTGTCTTTTCAGAATCTGATCTACTGCCAGGGCTGATAGTGGATAAATTCGACAACCTCGTTGTCTTCCAAATCACCACTGCAGGGATGGAAAAACTCCGAAGCAAAATAATCCAGGCCATCGAAAACACTCTGTATCCAGAAATAATCATTGAGAAATCCGACTCAATTACAAGAATGAAAGAGGGCCTTGATAGCAGAATTCAGCCAGTAAAAGGACACCTTACAGGAGAAAAAATCATCGCTATTAATAACATCAAATTCGTTATCAACCCTCTTGCATCCCAGAAAACCGGCTTCTTCCTCGACCAGAGAGATAACTATAACCTGCTGGAGAAAATATCCGCCGGGAAAACTGTCCTGGACTGTTTTTGCTTCAACGGTGCTTTTGGACTACACGCCTTGAAACATGGTGCAAAACACGTCAAATTTGTTGACTCCTCCCAAAGCGCCATAAATGCAACCAAAAAAAATCTTGAACTGAACAAGATAGAGGAAAATCGATATCAACTTGTAAAGCAGGACGCTTTCAACTTCCTGAACTCTTCGCTTTCCCAGAAATTCGACGTAATAATTCTTGACCCACCAGCTTTTATCAAAGACCGCCGAAAAATAGAGAATGGAATTAAAGGTTACAAAGAAATAAACTCAAAAGCTCTAAAACTTTTAGCTCCGGGGGGTTTTCTTCTTACCTGTAGTTGTTCTCAGCTGCTTTCTACAAAAAATTTTCTGCGAATAATTCAATATTCATCCGAAAAAGCCAATCGAGAAGTCAAAATATTAAAAATAAGTCATCAGTCTGCTGACCATCCTTTTCGCCCAGACATCCCAGATTCCATATATTTAAAATGTGCTCTACTATATGCAAGGTAACATCTTTCAAACTGCCAAAAATCCAGCAACCAAATACAACAGCAACGCAATCAAAGCTGATACAAGAGCATAGGGAAGCTGCGTATTAACATGGTCAATATGATCACATAATGATGCCATTGAAGCAACTATGGTAGTATCAGAAATAGGCGAGCAATGATCCCCAAAAACTCCTCCCCCCAGAACAGCAGAAACGGAAAGAGCAAGGTTCACACCTGAGTTTTGAGAAAGAGGAACTGCAAGAGGGATCATAAGAGCGAAAGTGCCAAAACTGGTGCCCGTTGAAAAAGCCACAAATGCCGATGCTGCAAAAACCAGAGCTGGTATAAGCCCGGGAGAAATAACCTCAACCACAAGTCCTGCAATATAATTTCCTGTCCCCAGTCGTTTACAGGTCTCACCAAGGGAAAAAGCAAGCACCATAAGAATAGCCAGACTTATCATCCCACCTGCACCTTTAATCACTGTATCCATAATTTGAGATAGATTGAGCACTTTTTTCACACGGTAATATATTCCCCCTACAAGAATAGCCAGCAATACAGACCATAAAACGGCCAGAGAGCCAGACCCTTTCATAATATTGCCTTCACCCGTAATATACAAAGCAACGGGCATAAAAACAGTCATTACCCCTATCGGGACAACCATATTAAGTGGGCTTCCCCTATCAGTTACCGGCTTTTTAAGAACTGCTTCCTCATCCAGGAATAATTTGGCTCCCTTTTCGTGAAGCTCTCCCGTAAGCTTCACCCTCATTTCTGCTCTTCGCATTTGACCAATATTTACATCGAATATAACCACAAACAAAACCATCATCACTGTAACAACTGCATAAAAATTAAAGGCAATCGAAGATATTAAAGTTTCTACAGGGTTATCTACTCCCTGCGAGGAAAGGAGAGCAATTACGAATGCACCCCAGGCATTAAGTGGAATCAGCATACAAATAGGAGCAGAAGTTGAATCTGCAATATAAGAAAGCTTTTCGCGAGAAATCTTCATTTTATCAAAAATAGGCCTGCAAACTGTCCCTACAATCAGAATCTTTATTGTACTTTCAATAAATATCACTATTCCAAGTATCCAGGCAAGCATCTGTGCCTTCCGTGGGGTGTTCACTACATTTTTCCCCGTAACATACTTCACAAAACCATCAACTCCACCAGACACTTGAATTAGACTTATTAAACCTCCAACAAGAGCACTAAAAATTATCACGCTTGTGTTGCCCGTATCACCAAAAACACCCAACATTGTGTCAATAGTTCCCTTGGCACCGAGCAAAGGATTGAATGAATACAGAAAAGTCCAGCCAATCCATATCCCTACAGCAAGTGAGAGAATAACCTGGCGAGTAAATATGGCCAAAATGATTGCAAAAAGGGGAGGTAAAACAGAAAGTATTCCTATGTTGCTCACTCTCTACCCCTATAAATTGTATCACTTTCAGTACCCCGGATATATCCGCTGGACTCATTCTTCAATAGTCTAATAAGCATCAACAAACCCTGTGGCAATAATCTCCTCATAAACTGCTGATCCCTCAACATCATTAAAATCTCCCATCAGGACAACAGGAGCATCCTCTGGCACATTTTCCTCAATACATTCTAACAAAGTCCTAACTTCAGAAAAACGCTTTTCCATCCCCTGCTTTACGGGCCTCATTATAAATTCTCGCTCCTCAGAAGCTATACCCTTTACAACACTTCGCAGTGGTTCACTCATCAAAATGCCTGGGTAAAGATGGGTG
>QNCQ01000330.1 GCA_003645825.1 Fidelibacterota bacterium | reverse complement strand
AACTCCTATAAAATATCTGAATCTGACGAACGTTGTCTAAGGGGTAGCAGACATAATTGACAGGTAGGGGTGCTAAAAGAAAAACACAGAGGCCTCAGAGGTTTTTCTAAAGCCAGCGTCCATATCTGAGATAAATTCATTTGAGTTGAAACTCCAACCGTTATTATATACTACAGAAAGTATCCCCGTACGCCAAATCTCCACTTTGTTCAGGTACTCGCACCCGGTGATCGGAATTCATTATCGCACCGAAAAAATCGGAGAAAAACTAAGTTGCAATTGTCCACTTAAGAGATCCCGGGAGAAATTTCTCTCGCTAAAGCACACGACGCCTCCTTCATAATCGAAGGATATATTAGTCTTCCCGGAAGGGCAAAGGTTAAACTGTAATCCTATTCAATTAAGTTTTCCATCTATAAAATGAACCGCTTTTGTTCTGGCAACCACCACCCCGAAGTTTGTATTGCTTATCCTTCCACTTACGTCTTTCCATGCATTGAAGAGATTTTTAGAACACTAGACAGGATAACAGATAGAAGCAGGGGGGTAATACTTTCTGAATTTTGATATGTCCACCTGTGTTATTTCGGAAATTGGGGTTTCTTAAAACAGTTTCTTTTTTCATCAACGAGAGTTAATATACACTTCGGCCATGAATGAGGTTGTAAAATGATTCCATTAAAAGACACAATACCTTCCAGATCCTTCCCTATAGCCAACACATTGATAATAGGTACCAATCTGTTTGTCTTCCTTCTGATGGTTTCTATTGGGCCAACAGCGAATGATTTCGTCAGGATCTTCGGTTTGATTCCCTATAGGTTTATACATGAGTTTAGTTTGTACCAGGTCTTTACGGTTTTTTCCTCCATGTTTTTACATGGGGGGTGGTTCCACTTCTTCAGCAATATGCTGGCTCTGTATATCTTTGGGGATAACGTTGAAGACCGTCTTGGAAGTGTAAGGTACCTGTTCTTTTACCTGACCTGTGGTATAGGAGCAACTCTTGTTCACATCTTTTTTAACCCCGGATCAACCCTACCCACGATAGGAGCAAGCGGAGCTATAAGTGGCGTCCTTGCTGCATATTTCATTCTTTTCCCTACCTCTACAGTAATAACCTTTGTTCCGTTGTTCTTCCTTCCCTGGCTTGTAGAAATACCTGCAGTTCTGTATATAGGACTATGGTTTGTATCCCAGCTTTTGAATGGGGTACTATCAGTGGTAACAGGAGTTCAAACATTGGGAGGCGTAGCCTGGTGGGCACACGTAGGTGGTTTTACCACGGGAATTCTCTCTATAAAACTCTTTCTTATCAGAAAATATCGCCGAAAATATTATGTCGACGAATATTTCCCATGGTAGTAATTAAACCTGATAAAGGGAGGAAAAAAGAATGGATATTTTCTTTATATTCTGGCTGTTTTTGATGATAATCTCTCTCCAACCAGTTATAAGGCAAAAAATGCTCGAATCATCCAGGTTAAGACTTATGGGAAAGATGGAAAATGAAAGAAAAAGCAGGGCAATTGTGCTTATTCACCGTCAAGAAACCATGAGTCTGTTGGGCTTTCCCATAATGAAATACATTGACATTAATGATTCAGAAGCTGTCCTACGTGCTATAAAAATGACCGACGCAGATACTCCGATAGACATAATAATCCACACTCCGGGAGGGCTTGTGCTGGCATCCGAACAGATTGCAAAAGCAATAAAAAAGCACCCCGCAAAGGTAACAGTGTTCATCCCTCATTATGCAATGTCAGGAGGAACTCTCATAGCCCTCGCTGCTGACGAGATAGTGATGGATGAAAATGCAGTGCTCGGTCCTGTTGATCCCCAGCTCGGCCAGTATCCGGCTGCTTCCATCCTGAGCGTGCTTGAAAAGAAACCTGTAGACAAAATAGATGACAACACTTTAATCCTTGCTGATGTCTCACGCAAAGCGCTTGCTCAGGTGAAAAGGACAATCATAGAACTGCTCGAAGGAAAGATGGATAAAAGCAAGGCAGAAAGAATTGCAGACATTCTCTCTTCTGGAATCTTCACCCACGACTACCCGATCTCCGTCGAAGAAGCAAGGAAAATTGGCTTACCTGTGAGCACCGATATGCCTGAGATAGTATATCAAATCATGGCTCTCTACCCACAGACAAGCCAGAGAAGGCCATCAGTGGAATATATTCCTGCCCACAGACAACATGAACCGGGAGACAGTGCCAAAAAAGCATAGGAAGTAAGTTTCAATAGCAGAACACTCTTATAATCAATAGAGTACACGTTCATGCCACTGGGTAGCCTTTTTAAGATAGCCACACTTATTATCTTTATCTAAACTACGTACAACACATTCAGGTGGTGTACAGTTTATATAAAATCGAGTCGTTAACTGATACTTCATATTAAGTCTTTAAGCTTGGCAGCGTGCAAGATGGTAACCTATATATAGAAACAACTGTCATACCGCTTTTTATTCCTGCTCCTCGCGCCTGCGATCTTTATATAATCTCCAGAGATTACTCAATAGCTCTTCTAACTTTGAAGACAACAAGTCAGGCTTATCAGTTATGTCCGGTTCGTTGTGAAAAACGACAAAAGGAACTTTGATTCCTTTAATTGAAACATAATCCTTACACCCTTTTGTGAATTCATCCCAGTCTACCTCATAATAAAGTCTTCTAAGCTTT
>QNCQ01000329.1 GCA_003645825.1 Fidelibacterota bacterium | reverse complement strand
GGGCTTATACACTTTGAAAATGGAAGTTATGAAGTAATAAATCCAGTCGAAGACGGTAATTGGAGCTCTCGTTTTTTTAATGATATTGTAAAAAGTCCATCTGGAGTCTATTGGGTTGCTACTGAGTATAAAGGTTTATTAAGATTTAAAAATGGGAAATGGACCCAGTTCTATCCTACATTTTCTGATCGTAAATTTGAACATCTTCGAGTATTGGCTCTCGAAAAAGGGGGTCCCGAAAATGGAGGTGCCATATGGATTGGTACATGGTCTGAAGGTATCTACAGGTTTGATGGAAATAATTTCCAGGCTTATTCCATACAAGAGGGGGTTTTACCCAGTTGTAACGTTTTTGATATCAAAGTTGAGGAGAATCCAGATCCAAACAAGGATGAAAGAGTTGTATGGATAGGAACTTCGGATGGTCTTATAAGATACGATGGAGAGAGCTGGGAGAATTTCCCTATTAATGGCAAGACTGACAAGTGGGTTAATGCCATTGCCCTTGAGAATGGGGGAACGCTTTTTTCAAATGGGAAAATGTATATCGGGACTGAATCAGGCGAGTTTATCATTTACGATGGAAGCAACTGGGAAATTTTCAATATATCTGATCCATGGAATCCAAATACTGCAGTTACCGATATAGAAATTGACAGAAATGGTGTTAAATGGTTTGGGACCGATGAACAGGGATTGGGTATGTACGATGAAACGCAATTGCTGCTTTATTATAAAAGTAACTCGGGTATACGTGGGGATAATGTAATAGATTTGGCACTTAGAGAGTTTTCAGATTCTCTTGAGGTTTGGTGCTCGGTTTACGATTTTGAGTCGGGTTATTCAGGAATATCAATATATACAGTGAGTCCAACAGGGATTGAGGATGGCATAGTTTTGCATCCTGATGAAATACAACTACTATCTAATTTTCCCAATCCCTTTAATCCAAGTACTACGATAACCTATATGATTCCAGGAGCTGGCCGTGTTTCTTTGAATATTTACAATGTAATGGGACAACGAGTAAGAGCTCTCGTTGATGGATATCGGGATGTTGGCATTTATAAAGTAATTTGGGATGGGAAAAATGATAAAGGATGTATGGTTCCAACCGGGGTCTATTTTTATCAACTAAGAATGGGGAATATTTCCAGAACAAGAAAAATGGTTTTAATACGTTAAGGATGTAAGACATAGAGAAAGCTGGTTGTAAGTTGCTGTGTTTGTGTACTTTACATTAGCTTGTCATTCTTGCTTAGCGTTTATAGATATCGGGTGACGTAGAAATTCGGAATTTTTGTTTTTTTGTAGCAGATTAGGTGTTTTAGACGTTTCCATAGGAGGTGACCGGAACTGATGTCTGGAATGGTGACTTCGTGTTTAGGGGAGGAGTAATCCATAATGGTGCATGCTGACTATTGCCCCTGTTGTAAGTGAAAAGGTATGCAGAGTAATGTATTTCGCATTCTCTCCTGAAATTGTACAATATTTTTCTGTCTTTTAGTTTGTTATTTGCTGTAATACTATAGGTCATGTTTTTCTCTCCTTATCTTTAATTTCTTTTCCAAAAATCTCACAGAGTATAGCCTGTCCACGGGCTATTCTCTTATCACTCATTACCCTTAAAGTTCTATCGTACCACTATGTGCATGAACTTTCCCGCTTTACACAAAATTCTGGACTTGCTTTAATAACCTACGTTTATTTATATTCTCAAACTCAACTAAGATGGTTAATGTATGCCAAAGAAGGTCAGAATGTTTTTAAAAAAGACAAGAGATGTTGATTTTCTCTAGGAGAACGCCCTTTCGTTTTACATGTGAAAATGGGGTATTTAAATTTGGAGGAACCAGTTTCTACCTGATAGAATTGATAAGAAACTTAAGATATGGCACCCATTTTTATGGTGCCCTCGAAAGTCTAAGCATTTCAGATATATACATACTGTCTACAGACTTGGGAAAAATTATTAGCCTTTTAGTTTGCACATATCATTCTCTTGTAAAACCTTTTATTGACGGAGTTGACTATCACGTTTTTGTTAGTAAACACTGTATGGATATTCCCGACTGTGCAGGTTGTAGTAACCCGATAGAGATTCACGGAGGTGTAGATCCAAATATTTATAAGCTAAAGAAAAAAGGAGAAATGGAGAGTTTATCATAGGAAGATTATCACGTGTAAAGCCAGAAAAGCTAAATACGGATATTACGAAGAGTATCGCCCATCTTTCCAGATTTGATGTAATACGATTCAAATTTATAGGGGGACCATTCGGCAGATCAATAAGTATTTATTGCCTCTTATTCCTCATGAGTTTACGGACAGAGTAGAGATTGTCAAGCGTGTAACAAATGTTGACAAAAAGGTGAAACATCTTCTTGATCTTGATGTGTTTTTTCATATGGTTTCTCCAGATTGCAACGTGGGAATGGGTGAAAGCTTTTGCTTGGCAGTAACTGAGGTCACGATGCTTGGAATACCTGTTGTAGTTGAAAATAAAGGTGGCGTCAGGCAGCAGGTAAAACATGGGTACAACGGATTCCTTTGCAACAACGTAGATGGGTTCGTTGAACACTTAATGATGTTATACCGGAATAAGGATTTATGGTTAACCATGAGTAACAATGCATATCACTTGCCAGAGAATATCTTTCTTCACAGAGAATGGCTAAGAGGTATGAAGAATTTTACAGC
>QNCQ01000328.1 GCA_003645825.1 Fidelibacterota bacterium | reverse complement strand
GTGATTATTTGTTTGCTGTTAATCTTTATAGCTTTAGGTGCCTGCGAAAAACAAGTGTATAGAGCTATAAAGATTGATGAATTGCGTGATAAAATCAAAGGTGGTTGGGCAGGAAAAATGATTGGTGTTTCTTATGGTGGCCCGACAGAATTCAGATACAATAGCAGAATCAACGAGGATGAAATTAATTGGGACCCCTCCAGTGTGAAACAGTCGATCTACCAAGATGATCTTTATGTTCAAATGAGATTCATGATGACTATGGATAAATATGGTATTGATGCACCGGTGGAAAAGTTTGCAGAGTCTCTTGCTAATGCTGGGTTTATGTTATTTCATGCAAATAGGAAAGCAAGAAAAAATATCTGGGATGGTATTAAGCCTCCTTTAAGTGGACATCCTGAATATAACCTTCATGCCGATGACATCGATTTCCAAATAGAAGCAGATTTTATAGGTTTCATGTGTCCCGGTATGCCCCAAACTTCAAATAAAATTTGTGATAAGATTGGCCACATTATGAACTATGGAGATGGTGTATATGGTGGTATGTTTGTAGCAGCATTATACACAGTGGCATATTTTGAAAATGACATAGAAGAAATAGTAACAACTGCATTGAAAGCAATTCCCAGTAAGAGCCAATATGCCCAATGCATTAGCGATGTTCTCAAATGGCACAAGGAGAATCCTACTGATTGGAAAATTACATGGCTGAAGTTACAGGAAAAATGGGGAACGAAGGATATTTGTGGTGCGTTAGATCCCTTCAATATCGATGCAAAAATAAACGGTGCTTACATAGTTATGGGTTTATTATATGGAAATGGGGACTTTGAGAAAACCCTTGAAATTAGCACTCGGTGTGGTCAGGACTCTGACTGTAACCCGTCTAATGCTGCCGGGGTTTTGGGAATAATATTAGGATATGAGAATATCCCCGATAAATGGAAGAGGTACATTCCAGAAATTGCCGATTCAACTTTTCTTTATACTAATTATACTTTTAATAAAGCAGTTGAGCAAACTTTAGAATATGCTAAGCAGCTAATTTTGAAGAATGGTGGTAGAGTCAAAGATAATACCCTTTATGTCAGGATTCAAGAACCTATACCATCAAAGCTTGAACAGTCATTCCCCAACATGCGAGGGAAATATCGAGTTACTATTGAAGACAAGAAAAGCTGGAAGTGGAAAGGGGAATGGAAACTGATAGAACATAAACAATGGGGCACTACAGAGAAAGAGATGTTGGCTGAAAAAAAGGGAGCAGAAGTCGTTTTTACTTTCAATGGCACCGGTGCAGTTATAATGGGACGATGGGATAAAGATGGAGGAAAAGCAGATGTCTATGTAGACGGAAGATTTGTACGTGAGATTGACAACTACTATTACGTGATGAACCGAGGAGCTGGACATGGCTGGCTGAATGGGGCACACTTATTCCACGTAATCAACCTCGAGCCAGGAGATCACACTGTTAGAATAGTGGTTAACGGGAAGAAAAATGATAAATCTGAAGGAACAAAAATTCGTATCTCTAGGGCAATAGTTTACGATAGAATATGCGATTAGAGAAATATACAGCCATTTAAAAAAGATTAAGAATGGAGGAGATTATGAAAGTGGTTAGTAGAATTTCTTTAATTTCCATTATTGTAGCTTTATCATCTTTTTTATGTCTTCAAAAAAATTGTGGTGGTAAAGATCCTATGATTGCAGGAAAGAAGATTGCGGTAGTTGAAACCAAGTATGGAGAAGTCAGGGGTTATATCCATAACGGGATATATGTTTACAAAGGTATTCCCTATGCTAAGGCTGAAAGGTTTATGCCACCTATGGAACCTGACCCTTGGGAGGATGTAAGGAGCTCAATGCACTGGGGACCAGTTTGTCCGACAATGGACCCACCTAAAATTGGTGATGATGAAACAGAGTTTTTATTTCAGCATGATTGGGGTGTTCCTGATGAAGATTGCCTTCGTTTAAATATCTGGACCCCTGGGATAAATGATGGTGGAAATAGGCCCGTGATGGTCTGGATTCATGGGGGAGGGTTTTCTTACGGTTCATCACAAGAACTTCCTTGCTATGATGGAGAAAATCTCAGTAGAAAAGGCAATATAGTATTAGTATCTTTAAATCACCGCCTTAATGTGATAGGATTTTTAGATCTCTCTGAATTTGGCGAAAGATACAAATTTTCCGCTAATGTAGGGCTATTAGATATCGTAGAAGCATTGAAATGGATAAAGGAAAATATTTCCAACTTTGGTGGAGACCCGGACAATGTAACTTTATTTGGTCAGTCTGGGGGTGGAGGTAAGATTATTGCCTTAATGAGTTCTCCATATGCAAAAGGTCTATTCCATAAAGCTATTATTCAAAGTGCTTGGAGTCCCAAATTTATAAAGAGGAAGATTAGCAGTCGAATTGGCAAAGCTGTCGTAGAGGAGCTTGGTTTGAATCTTTCTCAGATAGACTCCATTCAAAAAATACCCTATCCTGAACTCGCTGACGCAGCGAAACAAGCACTGAAGAATGTTGTTAAGCAGCTTCAATCTGAAGGATATAAGTTGCAGAGAGACGGGGTAACTTTTGGGCCAACACTCGATGGTGATTTTTTGCCCTATGAGCAGAGTGATCCTCGAGCTTTTGAAATATCTAAGGATATTCCCATAATTATTGGTACTGTGAAGAAT
>QNCQ01000327.1 GCA_003645825.1 Fidelibacterota bacterium | reverse complement strand
GCAAAGAAGTTGAAAATAGCTCTGACGATAGTGATATTTTGTAGTTATATGTTTAGTGAAGGTCTCAAATATTGTGGAGCAGTTTCTGATAGCAATGTCACCTTTATGAGTGAATGGGTGATGGGGGTTACTTCTGCGATTTATGTCTATGGCGATTATGCGTATGTGGGTTGTGAGAAGGGAGTGGACATTGTGGATGTGTCGGATATAGGTAACCCTGCTCTGGTTGACCAGATTGTGCTGCTCCATTCTGTTGATCATATTACAGGTGGGGGGAGCTATCTTTATGTATCGAGTTGTGATAGTGGAATTTATATTTATGATATTTCGTTGTCCTTTGTTCCTGAGCTGCTGGATGTAGTCAGGTGTGGCGGTGTAAGAAAAGTAGTTATTTCAGAGGGGAGGCTATTTGCCATTTGTTCAGATAGTGTGATAAGGGTTTTTGATATTGGAAATCAGTATGAATGTATATGTGAATATGACTCTCCCGGGCAGGTTGTTGATGTAGTTATTAGAGATACTTTAATGTTTATAGCTGATGGTAAGGGTGGGTTGAGCATAGTAGATATTAGTGATGTTTCGAATCCTGTATTAAAGGGAAATTATCACCATGAGAGTTTAACAGCTTGCCTTGTGGCGGTTTCAGGTAATTATGCATATGTTGGATCGGAGGAGACGCCCCCGATATGGGTATTTGATGTCAGTAGTGTAGAATCTCCTTTGTTTGTGAAGAGTTTATGTTTGCCTGATTCTATTTGTGAGGTAGATTTTTCGATTTCTGGCTTGCAGTTGTATAAGCAATTTTTGGTTACTGTAGGGTCAAGTTACATTTCGGGGAGGAAAGAGGGTTCTATAATGTTGGTATACGATGTAGAAAATGTAGCGGATACTGCTGTAGTAGTTTCCTGTATCAGGTATGATGGTGAGGGTGGGGGTATATATCTAAAAGATACCCTGCTTTTTGTAGTGGACAATTCAACTGAGCTTCTAATTTTTGATTTAAGTAGGCCGGACAGCGTTGCCTTGAGAAGTAGTTATTGTTTTGGTGGAAGTATAACCAGAATCCTTCTTTATAATGATTTTGCGTACGTATTATGGGAAGGTAAAGTATGGGCTGAGAATGGGTTCTTAATATTCGATATGGCGGATGTGGAAAGCCCTATGGAAGTTGGATTTTACAAGAGTAGTAGAGGAAAAATAGAAGACCTTGGTGTGTCAGGTAATTTTGCTTATGTGATTTACAGGCGGGATAAGGTATTATCGATTGTAGATGTGAGTGTCCCTTTGAAGCCAGAGGTGGCAGGTGAGTTCAGTAGTGATGCGATGGATCTCGTAACTGATGTGGAGGCCATAGGTGAGAATTATCTGTGCATCCTTTATATTAACCTGTCTCATCAGACGACAATGGCTATTCTGGATGTTAGTAACCCGCTGTTTCCGTTACCTGTTAAGGAAATCTGTTATGAGGGGTATGGTAAAGGATTGTACTACAAAAATAACCGACTTTGTGTTGTTGTGACCAATGATATTTTGGAAAGTTATGTGTACTTTTACAATCTTTTAAGCCCTGTTAATCCTGTCAGTATATGTTATTTACATGATAGCGCTCTCAAGTTTGACAGATTGTTTTTTAGTGGGGAACACTTTTTTGTAGTGGATTCGAACAGGGTTAAAATTATGGAATTATGCGAATCTGATACCGTTCAGTTATTGGGGGAATGGGATACAGATGTTGAAATTAATGATGTCAGTTTTCAGGATGGTTGTCTATACCTTGTGGAGAAGGCAAAGGGTTTAAGTGTTGTGGATATTAGCAATCTTGGATTGGTTGGTTATTATCATAATGGAAGGGGAGGACTGGTATGTAGTAAGGGCAACCATATAGTTTTGGGGCAGGGTAGCTCTCTAGTAATACTTAGAAACGACTTTATTACCTCTGTGTGTGGTGATGAGGGAGGTTATTCTTTCCGCCTGTACCAAAACTACCCTAATCCTTTTAACCTGATGACAACTATTGGCTTTGATTTGCCTGTTTCGGGGGAAGTGTTGCTTTCAGTGTACAATCTGAGTGGGCAACGGGTTATGGAGAGGGAGTTCGGCTTGAGAAAAAGAGGATATAATGAGGTTATTCTGGACATGAAGAATCTGGCGAGTGGGATTTACTTCTATGAGGTTAGGTCAGGCAAATATAAGGCTGTTGGAAAGATGGTTTTGCTGAAATAAGGCAGGTGGATTCTGAGAAACTGTTTCATTTTTTGTGTAGATACCTTTCTCATCAAAACTCCAAGTTTAATCTTCCTTTGCAATGGATAGGCAACTGGGCAATTCCAGTCCGTGATGGCTTTTTCCCATTTCTTTGAGATATCTAAATAAGCCAGGTAGAGCATTTTCTTCAATGCTGCATCAGTTGGGAAGATGGTTTTGGCTTTGGTGACTTTGTGAAATTCTCGATGTAAGGTTTCTACCGAGTTGGTAGTATAAATCAGTTTTCGGATCTCAGGGATGTGGAAAGATGTTCCCATTTGCTCTTCCAGGAGTGAATGACAATGGGATAGCGTTGACTCCACTTTATCCCTTTTACACAAAAATTGGGACACCCCCAAGTATAGCATTTAGCCAAAAGATCAAGTCTATCTTCGTAAACCCCCTTTCTTATATCCATCAAAATTTACACCGAGAGAGCTCTCTCCTTCAATCTCCTCTATCAAACCTATCCCATCTCCT
>QNCQ01000326.1 GCA_003645825.1 Fidelibacterota bacterium | reverse complement strand
GTTATGTCCGGTTCGTTGTGAAAAACGACAAAAGGAACTTTGATTCCTTTAATTGAAACATAATCCTTACACCCTTTTGTGAATTCATCCCAGTCTACCTCATAATAAAGTCTTCTAAGCTTTTCATCAGGAAGGCTATGCTCAAGAATGCTGTGAGGCTTATCCGGGTTAAATCTTTTTCTATTCTTCCGAAGAGATTCCTCAAAGGAAACATCTATGTAGAAAATCGCAGCCTTGCGTAAAATCTCTTCAGAAAGATGCTTATAGGCTTCTATATAACCACCGTGCTCTGTCCCTCGAGAAAACTCCACTAAAGCAGTGTATCTCTGCTCATAATTGGGAATATCTTTTAGACGCTTGGCATATTCAAGGGAAATCCTCTCTATAAGCAGGTGCCATTGGTATTCATGAAGGAAATAACCGTCCTTGTCAGTATGAATCCGGGGCTTACCCAGAACTTTTTCAAGAATCATATCTTCTTCAAACCAGGTCCATATCATTGGGAAATCATCAATCTCGTCAATCTCTGCTATGTGGAATCTCTCAAGCCTCTCTTCAGGAGGAACCTTTTTCAAAAAGTCAATCACCTCAGACTTCCCTGATGCGGGGCGTCCATTAAGAATAATTACTTTGAAGAAATCCCTTTCTCTCATAATTCCCTCTCTAACTCTTTTGTCCTCTTTTGTTCCGACTTCGACATAAAATAAATCGCAATAATTATCATTACGAAAGAAAACCAATCAACCAGGCTCGGATACTTACCACCAAAGAAAACAGCAAACAACAGTGTCGAGGTAGTTCCTGCCAGCAAAGAGGTAAGTCTATTTACCAAACCGGCGAAGGTCGCTGTTCTACCCTTATACATAAAAATAAAAACGGAAAAAAACGCCACAATCCCGAAAGCCAATCCTGCTATCATAGCCCAGTACCACCATCCTTTAACTGGAGAAAAAACTGCATTTCCAAGCTCTGTTATTATGTAGCCACTAAAAGCACCTTTTTTATACAATATCAGAAGGATGATTGTTACAAGATAAATCGTAACGGTTGAAGTGAACTGTTCCACCGCAAAGAAACCCTTGCTTGTATTCACCTTGATTCCTTTCGGTCTGGTGTTCTTATAAAAATTCATAATGTAAATTCTTATTGCATAGGAAAGAATGTACGAAGAAAATATAATAACGACTGGAAGCGATGTAAAGGGGTTCTGTTTACCACCATTACCGCCTGTGAGAACCTTGCTAAAAATAGCCAGCAAAGCAAAGACCACTGCCACGTTTTCTTCCCAATAAACTTTCTTCTTCAAAATTCCCTGCTTTATCTGAATGGCATCCACAATTCTTCCTATCACTATCACAGCACCCCTCATTAGAACCATCGCAACCATAACAGATATGTTCTTAAAAGAATACATCAGCGTGGTAGTGGGAATAATAACAGCGGTACAGATACCAGATGGAATAATGTAAAAAATCTCATAAGGAATCTTCATTCCCCATATAGACACCAGCTTAATGGAATTAAATTTATACCACTTTAAAAAAATAGCTACGGATGTAGCAAATAAGGTACTACTTGCTGTACTATATACGAGATATTCTATATTAGACATGCCTGGTCTGCCAGGTCCAGATGAAAGAAAAAACTTTACACTCAAACCAGTAAGGACGTAGAATATGAAATATCCCAGGCACAGCTGCAGGAGCCTTTCAGTACTTCCCTCTTTGTACCTATCCATACAAATACCCTCCTTTTCACAAACCTTCGGATTACAACAAACTCTTTCGGTAATATAAAAAATAAGATAATTTACGCTATGGAAAATTTAACTATCAGAGTAAATAACCTGCTTCTTAACTGCAAAAAGGGAGAAACCCTTCTTGCTACCCTGAAGGAAAAAGGACTGCTGGACCCAGAATCTATCGTAGTGCTAAGAAATGGAAAATATTCCTCATACCAGGTTATCCCAGAAGACAACGATGAATTTACAATCGTCACAGAATACAATTCAATCGCCAGAAGGGTTTACGAGAACACCGCAGCAATCATCCTGTACCATGTTGCGAAAAAACTCTTCCCGGAAAGAGAGCTTATAATCGCTCACAGTATGTCAAACGGGCTCTTCTGTAAGTTCAATGTAAACCCCCTTGACTTACAGCAAGATATCTCATCCCTTGAAAAAGCATTTCTGCAGGCTGCAAAAAGCAATCTCCCTATAAAACCCAGAACTCTCTCCAGAGATAGGGCCGTTAAATACTTTACATCAAAAGGAAGACGCGATACTGCCAACCTGTTAAAATACTTGAACAACAACTATGTGGAGCTATACGAGATAGAAGGGTCACTCTATTGGGCACAAACTCCTCTTGCCCCCTCCACAGGATATTTAACTCTATTTGAGCTAAAGCCATATAAAAACGGTTTCATCCTTCGGTATCCAATCGAAGGAAATAGAAAAAGGATTCCTGCCTTTTCCCCCCAGGATAAGCTGTTCGAAATCTTCTCAGAGTTCGAAACCTGGGGAGAAATTCTAAACCTGGCTGAAGTAAGCCAAATAAATCACGCCATAAAATCCGGAGAAATCGATGAAATAATAAAAGTCTCCGAGGCTCTCCACGAGAGAAAAATTGTCTTTATCGCCGAAGAAATAAATCGTATCGATGGCAAACGAAAAGTAGTGTTTATATCCGGACCGTCTTCATCGGGAAAAACAACCTTTATGAAAAGGCTCTACAT
>QNCQ01000325.1 GCA_003645825.1 Fidelibacterota bacterium | reverse complement strand
GTCCCGGAAAGATACTCCTTTATAAATGGCTCTATGATGCTTTTCCTAAACATGTCTTGCAGATCGACGAGGTGGTGTTCTATCCCGATTTTCTCTGATACTAATCTTGCGTTCTCGAAAGATTGACCGTCGTACAGCAAGAAAGATACACCAATAGGTAAATACCCATGTTGTTTAAGTAAATATGCAGAGACACAACTATCTACTCCACCAGACATTGCAAGGACGACTTTTTCAGGCATTAATTCTCCCTTTTTAGCCACTTCTGGAGTAGATTTTCATGTGGTTCAAAAATAAGCCTCGGCCTATCATCGAAGTCAAAAAAGTGGACTTCTATGGCATCATCGCCAGGCCTTGCCGGCTCAAAATCATTAATTAGTACCTCGTATGATATGATCAAAATGCTGCTATAAAACACACTATTGTAATGGATTACATCAAAAAGCTTTGCTTCTTTCCCCTTTAGATTCGTTTCCTCATAGACTTCTCTAAGAATTGCACTTTCAGGAGATTCATTCATTTCTATAAAGCCTCCGGGCAAAGCCCAGCCACCTTTCCCTGGTTCGATTCCTCTTCTGATGAGCAAAACCTTCTCTCCCCGCCTGATTAGCGCGACAACTGTGGGGATTGGATTCTCATATAGAATTATGTCACATTTTTTACAGTAAGCTCTTTCTCTGTGCTCTACCTCTATCTTCTCTACTTTTGAACCGCACTTGAAACAGTAAAGGTATTTCATGCTTGAAATTTAGGTAAATATGAGGAAATGGAAAATAGATATAAAGAAGCCTCTGTTAAAAACGGATGTGCCCCTCGGGTTGTAGCTGTTAACCTAACTTCAACCGGGCTTTGCCCAACTCTCATTTCCACCCCGGTCATTAAATGATTGAATCGAAAGATTTTACGGGATCGCACCTATAAAATCACATCTGTTCCGGTGCGGTAATCCCCAGTATCCCCAGTCCAGATTTGAGAACGTTTTTTACAGCTTTTACTAATTGCAGTCTAGCTTTGCTGAGTTCTATTTCAGCCCCCAGTACCCTGTGCACGGTGTAAAACTTATGGAACTCCGTCGCAAGCTTCTGAAGGTAAGTAGTTAAATGATGTGGCTCATAGGATTTCAAGCAGAGCTGCATGATTTCTTTAAACTCGCCTATTATGTCCATTAGTTTCAAAGATTCCCTTTCGTTGAGTAAATCCAGATTCGCTGTGCAATCCTCGGTATCCATTCCACGCAGGACTGCATTCCTCAAAATACTTGCTATTCTGGCATGAGCATATTGAAGATAGTAAACAGGGTTTTCTTCCCCTTCAGTTCTGGCAAGCTTCAGGTCAAAGTTAAGGTGGCTGTTCATGTTTCTCATCAGAAAGAAGTATCTGACAACATCTTTCCCCAACTCATCAATCAACTCAGAAAGAGTTACATAAGTGGCTTTCCTTGTGGACATTTTAATCTTTCTACCACCCTCAACCAGGGTAACAAACTGATGTAGTAGCACAACAATATTGTCTGTGTCATATCCCAAAGCTCGTAGACCAGCGAGAACATCAGGATAAGTAGCGTGATGATCCGCCCCAAATATGTCAATTATCAAATCATATCCACGCTTTATCTTGGTTTCATGATATGCTATATCTGGCAGTCTATATGTAGCTTCATCCACAACGCTTTTCCATAGAACTTTATCTCCAGTACCGCCGTAATCCCCCGCTTTGAACCATAAAGCTCCATCTTTTTCGTATAATGCACCTTTTTCTTTCAATCTTTCTATTACACTATTAACACTGCCTTTTTCATACAAGTCCTTCTCGTTGTAAAAGCTGTCAAACTCAACACCAAGTCTTTTTAAAGTATTTCTTATCTCTGAGAAAACCATTCTTTCTGCCATTTCAACAAAAACCGGGTTCTCTTTATCGTCTTTCAGAGAATCGCCATATTCTTCGAAAATTTTTTTAGCGACATCAAATATGTACTCACCCTGGTAATAATCTTCTGGCATTAGCTCATTGTATCCCAATATTTGTCTGTATCTAACATACGTAGAGTAGCCTAGTATCCTCATCTGACGTCCAGCATCATTATAGTAATATTCACGCTCGACGTTGTACCCATGGAATTCGAGAATTCTTGCTATGGAATCTCCAAGAACTGCCTGTCTTCCATGTCCAACGGTTAATGGACCTGTTGGGTTAGCACTTACAAATTCAACAAGAGCTTTTTTACTTTTGCCTATGTTTGTTTTTCCGAAATCTTCACCTTTTTCAAGGGCTTCTTTTAATATATTTCTGAGCTCTCTAGGGGATAGAAAAAAGTTGATGAATCCAGGAGGTTGGACCTCCACCTTCGAAAGAAATGGAGGGAGAATATCTATACTGGAAACTATCTCCCGTGCAATTTCTAAAGGGCCTTTTTTTAGTCTTTTAGAAAGCAAAAGAGGTAAGTTGGTAGAAAAATTTCCATGCTCGGGGTTCTTGGGACGTTCCACTCTAATGTCAACGCTATCTATACTCTTGGATTTTAGAATCTCATACAGCAGGTTTCTAATTTTTTCCATATCTAAAAAGCTCCTTTTTTTATTCATTTTAATTTATCATTTGAGTGCGAGGAATCCAAAAGCTACCGATTGTAAAAGATTTCTACCAATATAAAAAGCTGCATGAATTTTTCATATACGTCTTCCTTTACACACAAATACTTCATTCAGATTGTGTCCATAATTTCTCTCTATAAGATCATTGTCATCTCTTTAAATCCT
>QNCQ01000324.1 GCA_003645825.1 Fidelibacterota bacterium | reverse complement strand
GGTTGCGCCAAGCGTTCTTTCTCTTGGGGGGGAGATAAGGGACACAGATATCGTTATAAGTCATATGGGCTACTCGTATACCGGGAGCAAGGAAAGAAGGAAGAAAGAGAGGAATAGAAAACTTTTGCTTAAGTACGTCGATAGGGAACCCAGGAATGCATATGCTCATTATACACTGGGTCAGTTTTACGCTCTGGATGGGGATCATCATAAGGCTCTAGAGCACTATCTTATTGCTTATAGGTTGGACCAATTCGATAAATCGCTTACAGGTTCTCTTCTGAACGTGATAGCTGAGTCTTATATTGAAGTAGGGGAGTATAAAAAGGCTAAGGAATTTGCTGTAAAATCTATGAGGCTATGTCCAGATCAGGTGGGTTGCTACTATCTATTGTATAAGGTAAATAACAGGGAGGGAAAATACTCTAGGTGTCTTGAATATCTTTCTAAAATGCTCGAGAAGATTCCTCTCATTGAGTCAGGGAGAAAGAGCATATCCACGGATGTTGTAGTGGATGAAATCAAGGTTTTGTATACCAGAATATTGTGTGGTGTTAAGGCTGGTGAACTGGAAGGTGTTAGAAATGATGTTGTGAAGATTTTAGAGAAAAAAGAGGTTCCGCTTCCTTTACTGGAAAGCCTTATGAGAGTGTCATTCGATGTAAGGGCCTATGATTTAGCGATAAGGGTACTTGAGAGATTGTATAGCCTGAGTGGAGAGAAGAAGTATCTGGAAATGATGGGGATTACATATATTAAGATGGAAAATTTTGGAAAGGCTCTTGAAGTTTATAGAAAACTTTTCGAGATGGAGCCAAATAATATTGAATATGTAAAAAAACTAGCAGGGCTTTGTGGTAAGCTGGGGGATATGGAATCTGCGAGCAGATATGCAAAGCTGTTGCGATAGTTTTCTCTGGTTTAGCCAAATAAGAGGGAAGGTTTGAAACCTTCCCTTTTTTGTTTCTATGTGAGGGGAAAGATTATTTTCTTGAGGTTAATTGGTCTATTATCTTTTCCACTACAGTGTCGATAATTTCATCTGAATCGTATTCTTTATTTTTAATCTTTTCTTTGATGGAGTTTAGTTTCTCAAGTCGTTCTTTTTCGTCCAGTTTTTCAGTGTGTACCCTGTGAAGCTTAGCGAAAGAGGGTAGCGACAGTATAGACTCTATGATTTTATTGATAACCTTGTCCTGTGCGTAGAAACCGCTATTTATTTTGTTTTCAATTTCTTCAATTGCCTTTTGGTTAAGTATTTGAGTGTTTGCTTTTTCCTGAAATTTGTTTTGTCCCTCGATGCGGGTTTTATAAAGCTTTTTTGCCAGGCTGGATATTTCTACTCTATCATTAAAAAGGGATGTAGGCTTTTTGGCTTCGGAACTCCTGGTGGGAGATTTTTTTTGTGGGATTTTCTCAGTTTTCTTAACCGTACCTTTATCTTCAACCTTCTTGAAGGGCTTATCTAAGGGGTTTATGTTATTAACTTCGTTCACGGTCATCGCTGCTTGATATCAATAAATTTCGATCGGGCCCCTTTCGTCCGATCGAAAAATTTCCGTCTCATATTATTATCGGCCAGTTCCGAAATTTCTTTAACAATTTTTTCCTTTTTTGCTTTTAGAGTGTTCAGTATTTTCTCGTCGCACTCGTTTATTTCGCTCAGCCGCTGTTTTATTTTGAGTAGAATTTGCTCAATTTCTCTGGGGATAGAAATGTTCCCTTTTGTATAGGCATTCAGTTCTTCCCGGTAAGGATTCAGTTTTTTTATAAGATTTTCTCTTTCCTTTAGAAGGGTTAGTAGTTCTTTAATTGGTATGTTTGAATGATCTTCTGAGAGAGCGCAGGTTTTATGTAATATGAGATCTAAAATGTTTAGAATCTGTGTTCCAAGATAGATATAATGCAGCCGTTTATTATCTTGCATCAACCTTGCTCTCTTTTACACCTTTTTATTAAATAACAGGCCAGCAAGCTCCTGAAGTTTTGATATGAGCATTATCATCTCTTCGGGGGGAATCTGTCGTATTACCTCTCCGGTCTCGGAATCTATTACGATGATTACTGATCTGTTTATTCTGGGGTCATAAGAGAAGGTTATCTTGGCCCTGAAAAATTTCATCGCCTCGTTGAGTTTTGCCACGACATTTTGGATTTCTATTTCTCCTGAGGAATCTTCATCCTCAAGCTTTTCTTTTTTTGTTCCGGGTAGAATTTTTGCTGCTGAGGTGGATTGTTTTTCTCTGGGTTCCTCCTGCACCTTAGTAGTGCCAACTTCGGTGCTGGCTACTACCTGTTGGCTTAAATTGTATTCGACCGGTTTTACGCCATCCATGGCTTACCCATCGTATTACCTAAGTGTTCATAAAGTTGCTAAAAAAAGTCTGTTGTAAAGTCAGAGTTGCCATTGCTTGTTGTATTTTTGCAAACTCGTCTCTAAGTTGCTGCTCGCGCTGTGCTAAGATTTCATTCCATAGTTCTATTCGATCATCAATACTTGTTATTTGGTCTTCGATATTGTCTATGCTGTTATCTATTGTACCACCGACTTTTACAAATCTCTCTAAATAATTTTTTATATTGGTTGCTATTCCGTCGCTTGCTCTGAAAAGATCGGAAACATTAGTGTAATTTGCTTCCAGAGCAGCTTCCAGTTTGTCCTCATCTACTATTGATAGTTTACCCTCTTCATCAGGCTCTATGCCTATGTCAAAAATCTCTGAATAATCGCTGTTTGAGACTCCTGTAACAGTGCTGATTACATAATTTCT
>QNCQ01000323.1 GCA_003645825.1 Fidelibacterota bacterium | reverse complement strand
TTTGGCTTTGTACTCCATATGTCAGTCTGTTAATCAATCCACAGTTTCTTTTTGTATCTTTTTATTCCTTTTGTTTCTGATATCATAAAAACCCAGGGCAGCTAATCAACCATACAGATGCAATAAAAGGCAAAAGCGCGGCCTCCAGATTCAGTGGCGATTACCGGAAAAATCCAAGAGATAAGAGCAACCATAAACCAATGTGTGAAACTACCCAAAGCTTGACCTCTTGTTCTCACCCGATTAGAAAAAATTTCACTAACGTCTCCATGTCAAAAACTCCACTTTAGAGATAAGATTTTTAACAGTGAAATTCATCCTATTCTCTAAATAAAAAAACTAAAAAACATTTTTAATGACCCATTTACCAAATTGATTTCATTTGCCATACATCAATAGCTGTAATAGTTACCTCTCCCTGTGGGCTAAATATTTCAAAATCAAAATCATCCATACTTGGATAAACCACTTTCGTAGCACAAAGTAATCCACCATTAATAAACATCTCAATTACTGTATGATCAAAGAACAAATGAACTGTTTGAATATCACTACTCAAGGGTGGATCAACTTTAATTTTTTCTTCACCAAACTGAAGCATGTCAGGTTGTATTATAATTTTAAATGGGTTTTGATTTTCATCATTGAATCTAAAACCAATACCTTTTGTCCCCTGGTTAGCAACCTTTAATATCATTTCAAATTGAGGGAAGTCTATCTTTACCCTTTTCCCGGATGACCCTTTTAAAGTAATATTTGTAAGACTATTATGGTTTTCACGTAATTTTGTCAGCTCTTTTATTGGTCTTTGAATTAAACGCCCCTTTCCATCAATCGAAAGTTCTCGTGGCAAAGAAATTGCCCCAGCCCATCCCTGACCTTCTTTGAAGCCTGATATCCACCCCAGCAAAATGCGTTTACCATCTTCTTTTTGTAGTGTATGAGGAGCATAAAAACTCCAATCTGGACCATTATCAACAACACCATGATATTCAGGAATAAATTTAACCCCCTCAAAATCCATATTACCCACATAGTACCTCACCTTGCTAATCGGAGAGTATATTAAAACATACTTGTCTTCAAGCTTAAAAAAGTTCGGAACCTCCCAAGTATACCCTTCTCCAGTAAATGGAATGCCTACAAACTTCCATTTAGTTAGCTCCGGATTTAGTGCTTCATACATATAAACTGAACCTTCACCACCTTTTGGATGGCCTCCTACTACCATATAAACATTTCCACCCTCTTCGAATAAAAATGGGTCTCTCCAATCCTCGATATACAGCCCACCGTGAATATCCATTGTCAAAATTGGATTTGAGGGATGCTTTTTCCAGTTCTTCAATTCATCATCCAATGGCAATGCAGCCCATATCTCAGGATTTCTATGTCCAATTGAAGTGTAGAATAAAATGGGTTCCCCATCGTCTTTTATAAATCCACCTCCAGAAAAGCAAGTATTTTCCCCTTTTTCAAATGAAGGCCAGAGAGCAATTGGCAAATGCTCCCAGTAAACCAAATCTTTACTCCTTGCATGCCCCCAGTATATCCAGTTTACCCAACTCCAAAAGTCGGCGTACGGTCCGAGTTGATAGAACAAATGATAATAGCCTTTATAATATAGAAGTCCATTAGGATCATTATTCCATCTTGCCGGCGGTAAAAAATGAAAAGCAGGACGATTAGGATCATCTTTAACCAACTCTGCGGTTATTTCGACACTTCTTTGCGCTCTCTCAAGTAAGAATTTTTTGTTATAAAACTTTTCAATAGGCTTTATTTTTCCTTTGCAAACAATATCATAGATTTCTATATCTCCTGAACCAAAGAGCATAACCATGCCGGATGGCACAATCTGAGCCCGCTCGGAGTAAATTTTTTTACCATTGATTTCATATTCGAGGTGTCTGTTGCGATACGATATTACAATCTCAAAAGGTGTATCTGGCTTGATATAATCACCAATCGATCCCAGATAAACTGTTTTAGGAATAGAAGGTCCTATCAAACGCATCTGATTGACTCCATTTTCAGTTTCAATATTTTTATCCCGATAAAGTTGTAGGCTATTATCTAAAGCGGTTATATCTATGTATTCTTCAGACCCATCTAAGAGAAGTTTTATTTTAATTAGAATGTCATCCCCAAAAACAGCGTCCTTTGCTCGTAAGTAAAAGTCACCGTCAGAATATAGATAACCCTTAGGATTTTTCTTTAAGCCTTCAATTTCAACATCTCCGATCTCACCGTCCTGCACATATATCTTTTCCTGCGTTGAACTGCACGAAAAAACAAACATGACTCCACATAAATAATAGAACAATACTTTTGACTTTTTCATAAATATCCCTCTTTCACTTTATTTCTTGACATGGATACGCAACTTTAATTTTGAGTTTATATTTAAAATTGATGATTTCAACGGACCCCAGACTTTCCTACGCCAACTCTTCTTGTTCAACTTTAACTTCAAATATTTCAGACACAAACACTTAAACAATCAACACAAAAGAATAATCGATTGTGCTTATATAAGATAAAAACAGTACAGTTCCTTGTCAAGTTTTTTAGTATAACCAACTGACACCTCTGCGAAAAAATTGTATTGGTTATGTGCAAAATCTTGATATATGGAAAGATACGGCAATAAAACTCTTACAAAAGGGTTCCTTCAATCATTTACGATAGTAAAAACAAAGGAAAGAGAAGAGCCCAAAGTGAATTCACCAAAAACATGTGTACCAAGAGAATTTCAAAATTATTTTAAG
>QNCQ01000322.1 GCA_003645825.1 Fidelibacterota bacterium | reverse complement strand
CTCCTCTATTAGCAATTCAACTCCATCATACTTTCCCATCCCTATGTAGGATTCTGCCATCAAGTACTTAAAATATGGATTATTCGGAAAATCCTTAGCCATTATTGAGGAATATTTCAAAGCCTTTTTGTAGTTTCCCTCTAAAAAAAGATATATAAAAGCCAGTGTACTCCGGGCTTCATACTTCCCATAGTTTCCCTTCTGAGCGGTAACCTCAATTTGCTTCAAGCCATCTTCTTTTGACCCAGAAACACCCAGAAGAGCAGTTGCTATCTTCATGTAAGCAGAAGAAACCCCCACGTAATAAGTGAACAATCCTATCGGAAAACAGGCATCATAATCGGCATTTTTCTCCCAGGCTTTCTTTATGCAACTATAGCTTTTATAACCATTTATAAGAACGCCAACCCAATCCTTCTTCCCCAGAAGTACTCTTGCCTTCAACCCCATCGTCAAACCATAATAAAATAAAATTCGATAGTCATCTGGATAACTCTTTATCAGCCTACGGTAGTAACTGGAAACAGTAAAAACGGACCTTTCGAGATTTTGATTGGCTTCTTCAAATGAATCCCTCTGCTGATTAAGCAACCATTCAACAGCAATTGTCCCAAAAGGAGCAAAAGGATGAGAGTAGAACACACTCTCAAACAGCCTGTAGGACTTTTCATACTCCAGATTGTATATATATCTAATAGCAGCATGTATTGTATCCTCGACATCAGCGGCCTCAAAGGGAATACCGTCTTCCATTCCCATAGAAGATGCCACCAGGACAAAAAATATCACTACGATTCCGCTTAGAAATCTCATTTTCGCACGTAGAAATTAGAAGAAGGATCTATACTACTCTATTACATCCTCTTCCATAAAATCCTGAAGGTTAAACCTTCCTTCTCTTTCCAGTTCCCTCGCCTTATCTACAATTTTCTTCTGAGAGGCTTCGACCTTTCTCCTCGGTTGAGGACCCTCAAGCAACTTCATCTCGTCTTCGAGAATTATCTTGGTTCTTTGTGGCAACGAACTTATAAACTTTCCCTTTACCTCCTCAGGCTGTCCCTTAAGTGCATAAGCTATGTCAGACACCTCAACAGACTTCAAAATGTCAGAGAGAATATTAGGAGGCAATTTAACAAGATCATCAAATGAAAAATAATATCTTTTAACCTCTTTGACTAGCTCCGGGGCTTCTTTTTCCAAATATTCCAGAAATTTCCTTTCATCACTCGGGTGAAGTCTGCTCAAAATACCCGCAACGTTCTTTCCGCCTCCCCGGGAGAACTCCGATTCCTTAGGGAGAAAATGAGATTTTTCCTTTAACTCTGCCGCAATACTTACAACTCCTTCCAGAGGTATATCATCCAGATTTCCCATCTCCGACAAAACTTTCGGTTGCATTGTCGGTTCAAGCATCTGAATCACACGGGATTGTCTTTCCACATCAAGCTGCGCTATTGCAAGAGCCATTATTCTAGGCGGTTCATTTGATATCAAATATACAACCTGCTCATCCGTCAGTTTTTCCAAGAACTCAAAAGGCTTTTTAGTCTCTTCTGTTGCAGGCTTAATTTTCTCCTGAATAAAACTAAAATAGAACTCCTCAAGAACAGTCTTCTTCACCTTAAAGGGTATATCCGAAAGAGAATCCATCTTTAGTTTAATCCTGTTCAGGTCCTGAGGAGAAATACCTTTAAATAACTGAGAGGCAAGCTGAACACCAAGGGTTTTGAACAAAATAGCTACTTTATCTAACCCACTCAGATTTTTATACTCCACCATTCCTGCCTCCAAATTTTATTCTTCCTGCGATTCAGAGGATTGAGAAGATTTCAACCACTCATTTATAATCTTTGAAGCTGTCTCCGGCTGACCAACACTCATAGAAATCACCGACTGTTTGATTGACTTCATTTCTTCTCTTTGCTGTTCAACATCCTCTGTAGGCTCCGACACCGCCTCAGGAGCCTTTTCTTTCCCAGGAGGTGCCTGTTGTTCAACCGGTTGTGACACAGGCTGTACTGGTGCCACCTGAGGCTGAGGTGGAACAATTTGACCGGGTACCTGCGGCGGGGGCACAGGTTCTTGAACCTTCGGAGCCCTCCGCAAAACGACAAGAAGGATAACAACCAGTATAAGAAGTAAAGCCAGAATTCCCAGAACAATATAAATACCCAGATCTTTCAAACTCTTCAATGGTGAAGAAGATTGTTCTGTAAGACCTTTTTCCAATTCCTTCAGTTTTTTGTTACTTTCCTCAAGTTGAGCCTTCAAAGTCTCAATCTCCTTTTCCCTTGCAGTAGCCTGATCCTCGGTCAGCTTTCTCTGTGCCTCAGTCAGCTGCTGAGTCGCCAGTATCTCCTTGAGTTTTTGCAATTCTTGCTCAAGCTTCGCTATCTTTAGCGAATCCTGGACAACCCTCTGCCTTTCAAGCTTCTTTTGCTCTTCAAGCTTTGCTTTTTCTTCAATTTGCTTTTGCCTTCTATCTATCTCATCAATTTTTTCTGCAATGTTCTTTAGTATCAAAGCTTCTGCTTTGGCCTGATCTCTTTTTGCTTTAAAAGGAGCAGTCTTTATTATCAGTTCATCACCCCTAGACTTATCAAAGTGAGAGGCCACGGCAACCACTTCTCTCACACTTTCAATTATGTCCGGTGAAACACCTTCCTCAAGAAGTACGTTTATAACCTGACGCTTAATAGCGGGTATTGAAGTAGCGGCAACCCCTCCACTTTTCCCCCCTTCGGCAGATTTTCCCTTGTTTTCCACCGCAGGATCAGGGGACTCTAACCCAGGT
>QNCQ01000321.1 GCA_003645825.1 Fidelibacterota bacterium | reverse complement strand
GTAATTATATTTCTGCTACCTTTATTTCCCTCTACCATAACCTTACAAACAATGTAATGTTCTTGAGAAAGAACAAACGTTTGTTCATATTATAAGGAATCTTTACTTATTTGTCAAGTCCTATCTGATATCTTCTGATTTTTTAACCTGGATTCAAGGAAAGTTGTTTAATATCAGCATTCAATACTTTGCCAATAAGCGCAAAAGATTTAGCAGTAACATTACCCTAAAAGGATCTTTCTGAGAAATATAACTGCATAGCTATACCCGACACCTGTCTCAATTTTTTCAATCTCTTCTCGCTTAAAAATAATTGCAAAATTTGCTTTGTAATCCTGCTCCTTATGCGTTTATAATGGCTTTTTGTTATTTATTGTCGTAAACAATTTACTAAAAAAAGAGCTCCCTTTTAAGTTTTGTCCCATTATATCTTCCTATTTGTACCTAATTAATGCATATTTCCCGTGGGGTGGCCAGATTTCTACACAAAATTATGGCCACAATCTTACACACAACATGTTCGATCCAACTTACAACTTCGATGTAGTACTATATGTTTAGAATCAAACAATTTTTAACTTAGTTTTTAACAGTAATTACAATTCTTTGATATCTCGTTAACGGTGGATTCCCATTATCTGTGGCTTCGCAAATTACATGTATAGTTTCTCCAGCTTCCACATCCTTTGGAATAAATATCTTAGCAACACTCGCTTTTTTGCCTTTTATTTCTATTTCACCTTCATATGAATCGGCCTCTTTATATTGCCACCAATAAAATGAAAGTTCGTTACCATCTGGATCATAAGATTTCTTCGCACTTAAATTAATAACATCGCCAGGTTCTGCAACAATATTGATTGGACTGTCCACTTTCACTACCGGTGGATGATTAGCTTCGTCGTATGATTTCACACACCAATCTGCACGTGCTGCAAAATCATTCTGGATCGCGGGTATCCATCTCCATATTGATTTATAGTAATCTCTCACCATTTGATTATTAAAAGATGTAAAACCCTTACCTAACATTGTACATCCCCATGCAGTATTCGCATACCATCTTCCATTCGGATACTTATATCCTATTTCAGGCACTGGATCTATAAATACATTTTCATAGACTCTGACATACCTACCACCCCATCCTCCCCAATCGGGGTGCTCCATATTCCTCAAACCAGTTATTATATTATGTAAAAATGATGGAGAATCACCCTCAGACAAGAAATCTCCTTTTTTATAATCTCCATCATTTTTTTCATGTACATGATATAAACTACATAGTGGACCATGACCCTTCAAAATATGCTTTTCGATCCATTCTGCTTCCAAATAACTCTGACATTCTTCAGGAACAATCTTCTTCCATCTATAGGCAATTGCCTCAAACTGATCAGAAATTATTGTTAAAATATTATATTTCCCCCAATGAGGTCTTATGTAAGCTTGATAAGTTGAATCCTGCTCCCATATCATAAATAATCTTATCTTTTTTGCCACTTCTTCCATCCTATCAGGATATTGTTCTTCTATAGTCTTTAAGGCCCTCGCTATAGTATTCGGTCCTCCCCATGCTTGTAGCCATATTGGCCTATCATCCATAGTATCCAACAAAACATTTACTATATGTTGAGAACCTTGAGTCACCGAATCCATTTCACCTTCTGCGGTCACATTCCCAACAAATGTAACTGATCTAAGATATTCAGGGGCAGGATAATTTTCATCATGTTGAACGAGGTTTGAATAAACTTTTTCATACGCATCTACATACCCATCCAGCCAATTATCACCTGCCCAATCATGCCCTCTCCAATGATATTGTGAACTCGATAATATAATGCCCGCCACATCAAATTCATTTGAATATAACAGAAACCTCACCATTGAACATTGATCATCAATCTCACCATCGGTTGTTGCAATCACCCTCGGCCTCTCCTTTTTCGCATACTGAGCAAAACAACCATATGGACACAATATAAAGAAAAATAAAGTCGCTAACACAAATAATCCCCGTAAAATCTGATTTTTCATAATAGGGCACCCTCTGGATTTTACCTTATTGTCTTTTGAGGCAATTTTATGGAAAGTCCTAACTCTTGCTTCTCATTTATTTTCCATCTCGGCTATAATTTCCAAAAGTTCTTTATCGTGATGATACCGCATACAACATTTATTGTCGAAAAACATGGTAGCTCCATTTTCTTTGGTGTATGGCTCCCACCTGGGTAAACCTCTATGATTAGGATCACCATACTTAGCAAAATGAATCCATGCACTGCTCATCTTATCTGCGAGAGCATAGGCTTTTTTTCCGCCACCAGTCATTTCTTCCCACAGACCGATATTATTAAAAACAAATGGTAACTCCATGCAATGTATCGCCTTATAATCACCATCAAAGATAGGCGATTGCCATGTGAAAAGATACATATAGACCTTAGCTGATCCATATGTAGATTTCAAATTCGCGTAGGTAACGGCGGTACGTCTAAAATACGTATCAACATCAATTAAATCCGTCGGCCTGGTATCATTTGGAAAAGCTTTTTTAACTGCCGCAATATATTTGTCAGCTTTCTCACCATACCACCTTTTTATACTAGCTAATATCGAATCCAGGGGCGCATCTCGTAATGGCTTCTTTCCCCATAGTGAAGGAGGAAACTCATTCTTCACAGTACCAATAATTATGGGAATATCCTTAGATATTTCAAAAGCTCGAGGATCACTCTGCTCATAGGGCAAAAAATCACCATCGAGTGTTGGCCCAAAAGTTACCCCGTCTCTCTG
>QNCQ01000320.1 GCA_003645825.1 Fidelibacterota bacterium | reverse complement strand
CTTTATTAGCTCTGTATCAACCCAGATTGCGTGGTTATCTCTGGAGGAAGGAGGTGCGGTAAAAGCCCCTGAGATGGAGTTTAGAGATAACGGAGTAGACGGCATTTATATTAATTACAAGCTTCATGGGATATTTACCTTTGATAAGTCAGTCGAAGATATTCATTATCAACTTATCGAAATTCCAGGATTTGGTACACTAACTGAAATGGGTAAACCTGCGTTACCAATGAGAAACTACCCGATAGCTGTTCCATTGGGTGCGAGGGTAAACTTAGAGATAACTAGTTATGATTATAAAACTTTCAGAGGTTACCTAATCCATCCCGCGTTGGAACCCCTGCCTGACAATGGTAAAAATGAATCTGCGTTTGTTATCGACAAGGACTTTTACAGTAAAGATTTGTTTTACCCAGAAAGTGTTGTTGCAGTGGATAGCATTAAAATTATGAGAGGTTTTCAGTTCACATATATCAGGCTCTGTCCGGTTCAGTATAATCCTGCCAAAAAGGAGTTGCGAGTATATTCAAATATAGAAGCGAGAATTACTTTTTCAGGGGGAAGTGATTTTGTCAATTTGAAACAATATTCAGAGCATTTCGCCAAGGTGTTCAGGAACTTTGTGGTTAATAATACTCGTATTAGGAACCCTGGGATACTTTACAAGGCAGTGGATAATGACAAGATAGACACGGCTGTGGTCATAATCACTGATTCCACATTTTTGGAGGCTGCCAAGAAACTCGGAGCATGGAGTACACGAAAGGGATATAAGTCAATCATCAAAACGGTCAATGAGATTGGTAATACAAGTAGTTCGATCAAACAGTACGTACACGATATATATCAAAATTCATTAACAAAACCTGAATACCTTTTACTCATAGGAGACGATGATTATGTAGTTAGTGAGCGTTTTCCTGGTTCCACAGTATCTGATCTGCGGTATGTTTGCATGGATGGAAACTATGATATTTATCCTGAGATGGCATATGGTCGAATTTCGGTTGCGTCTAAATCAAACGCAAATAAGGTTATTGAAAAAATTATTAGATATGAAACCACTCCCCCAAGTGACACTGACTTTTACAGCAAAGGGTTGTCAGTTGGATATTTCCAAGATGTCGATCGAAACGGTTACGCTGACAGGAGATTTGCACAAACGTCTGAAGAGCAACGTATACATCTCAATGGACTGGGCTACAGTTTTGAAATGTGTTATTTCGCAGAAGACCCTGTTGAACCAGCCCACTGGAACGACGGCACCTATAGCTGGGGTGAAGAGATACCTGATTACTTAAAAAAGCCAAATTATTTATGGGATGGAAATGCGGATCAAATCTCATCCGCGATAAACAGAGGATGTTTCTTGGTATGTCACAGAGATCATGGTTCAGTTTCAAGTTGGGGACATCCATATTACTCTATAAGTAGTATCAATGATTTACATAATGACGATAAATTACCTGTTGTTTTTTCAATTAATTGTCTTACCGGCTCTTTTCAGAAACCTGTCTGTTTTTGTGAGGCCTTTTTAAGAAATGAAAAAGGCGGATGTGTAGGCATTGTAGGTGCTACTGATGTTTCGTATAGTGGCTACAATGATGCCTTTTCTGAGGGAATGATTGACGCTATATGGCCAGGGTTAGTTCCCAAATTCCCCCATAATCCAAATCCTACAGTTACACCACACGAGCCAATATACGAAATGGGATATATAATAATTCAAGGTAAACTGAGGATGGAAGAAACGTGGGGCAATAGCAGTCACATCCACAGGGTTTTTCATTATTTTGGTGACCCATCAATGGAAATATATACTAATGTCCCTAATGAGTTTGAGTATGCTAGTGTGGTTAACAATGGCAGTTCTATAACCGTTAATGCAGGAACCCCTGAAGCCACGATTTGTGTGTCAAGCGGAAACAACGGCAGCGACTATCATAAAAGGGTTGAGAATGTATGGGGTTATACATTCAACACATCGGTTAGGCCATTATACATAACAATAACAAAGCATAACTACATCCCATATACTGCAGTTACAGGGGGTACATTTACCAGTAATGAACGTTGGTTTGGGAACATGCATGTATTGGGAAATGTAATCTTTGATGAGAGTAGGACACTGGAGGTTTTGCCCGGGGCGAAGATTAACTTCAATGGGAGCTACGAAGTTGGAATTAAATCAGGTTCCAGACTCATAGCCAATGGTACCTCAACAGAGCCCATAATCTTCACCTCGTCCAGCTCCAATCCCTCACCCGGCTCCTGGTATGGTATAGTGGTTGAGGATGGTGGAGAGATAGAGTTGAATCATGCAAGGGTTGAATATGCAGCATATGGGGTGAAGTCAAGCTATGCGGATGTGGAGTTGAGGAACTCAGAGTTTGTGCGAAATAAATGGGGTTGCAGACTTTATCATTCAGACGGAGCAGTGATAGATAATTGTGTTTTTAGTGATAACTATTACTATGGTGCTTTTATATCATACTCATCGAATGTCAATATAGAAGACAGTGAACTCAAAAACAGCAGCTTGTATCATGGACTTTATCTGAATAAGTCAACAGTCAGGATTGCCGATAGTAAAATGGAGGGAAATCATGGTGATGGGATAAAGGTATACAATCAGGGGAGTCTTGATATGTCGACGATGTATGAGAAAGGGATGGAAGAGGTCAATAATGTTATAAGTAACAATGGGATATATGGGATATACATAGGTTACAATTCCACAGCCAACTTAGGGACGTACCTTGACATAGTGACAGACATACTTGGAGGTTTCAATCACTTCT
>QNCQ01000319.1 GCA_003645825.1 Fidelibacterota bacterium | reverse complement strand
GTATTATAATGCTCATCTCTACTGGTTTCATAAATACCTTGGAGGAGAACCTGCTCCTTTTAACATGGAAGACTTGATAAGGAATGAAATTTTCAGGACCGAAAAGTAGTTTGCTGTAAAGCAGGCTATCAGCAGAGGGTTACAAATTTGTTCATAGCAGGATGGATGGTAATGGACCTTACCCTACTTTCCATTCTAGTGTGAACTTTTAATAGAAAATTAATTATAATAAGGATAAATTTTGCTTTTGAAAATGGATGAGAGAACAATGGAAGCCAAGAAGAAGAAAAAGTCGGGTCTGGACAAAAAGACTAAGCTGAAGCAGGAGATAAAATCCTGGATAGTAATTATCCTGATCGCGGTAGGGTTAAAGGCTACTATAATTGAAGCCTACCAGGTTCCTACGGGTTCCATGGAGAATACCATTCTGATTGGAGATTTTCTCCTAGGGGATAAGTTTATATATGGGGCATGTACCCCCAGATGGATTGGAATCCCGTGGACAAGAATAGGTTTTAATATTCCCTGGTTTCGAATTCCACCTTTTAGAAAACCAAAACAGTATGATGTTGTTATTTTTAAGTTTCCCAAGGATCCCCATCTTAATTATGTTAAGCGGTGTATAGCTGGACCGGGGCAGACTGTAGAAATAAGGGATAAGGTCATTTATGTGGATGGTAAGAAATTTAAGAATGCCCCAAATACACGTTTTATTTCTAGTTTTGTTTATCCAAGAGGATGGGAGGAACCGGGCATCTTTCCGCGAGGGGCTGGTAATAAGGATAATTATGGACCTGTATATGTTCCTGCTGAAGGAGATACTCTGTGGTTCAGGAAAATAAACCCTGATATTATTAAAAATGTGGTTGAGCTTGCCCATCATAGCTTCGATATTAGGAATGGGAAAATGTATATAGATGGAGTGCAGAAGGACTACTATGTTGTTGAACAGGATCACTATTTCATGATAGGAGACAATCGCGATGATAGTTATGATAGCAGATACTGGGGTTTTGTGCCGTTTGAGCTGGTTACGGGAAGAGCTCTACTCGTATATTTTTCATGGAATAAATCTGTACCTTTCTATCAACTTTTGAGGAAATTTAGATGGAAAAGGATTGGTAAACTCATCAAGTAAGCAAAAAACCGGTATCTACATTCACTATCCATTTTGCCTCTCAAAGTGTATTCATTGTGATTTTTATTCGTTACCATTGGGAAGGGATAACAAGTCGATTGAAAAGAAGTATATTTATGCACTTCTGGATGAGATCAGACTTTACAGGTCCATTTTATCAGTAAGGGAACCGAGTACGATTTATTTAGGTGGTGGAAGCCCTAACCTTTTGTCTATTCGCGACTTACATAGTATACTTGATTGTATTTGTGAGGTTACTGGAGTAGCCAGGCCAGTCGAATTTAGCATAGAAATTAACCCTGCTTCCGATATTGGCGATAAACTGGAAGGCTACAAAGCTCTGGGGGTAAATAGAATAAGTATTGGAGTTCAATCCTTTAGCAATAAAATGTTGAAATTTCTTAGAAGGCCACATTCTGTGGAAGATTCTTTAGAAACATATAAGATGCTCAGGGATTGGGGTTTTGAAAATATAAATATGGATTTGATTTTTGGTTTTCCCATGCAGACCTTGGATGAGTTTAAGAAGGATTTGGAAACGGTAGTAGGTCTGGGACCAGAGCATATTTCAGTTTATAATTTGATTTATGAAAGAGATACCCCTCTTTACCGAATGAGACAAACTGGTAAAGTTGAAGCTCTTGATGAGGATGTGGAGTGGCAAATGTGGGTTTACATGCATAAATTTCTGGAAGATTCAGGGTATACACACTATGAAGTATCAAATTTTGCCATAGATGGGAAAGAGTCTGTTCACAATTTAAATTACTGGAACAGGAAGGAGTATTTTGGTTTTGGCCCTTCGGCGCATTCGTTTTCCAATGGAATAAGATGGTGGAATGTTAGAGATCTGGGCGCTTATATAGGGAAGGTGGAAGAGAAGGAATTTCCGATGGAAAGAAAGGAGGTGATAGAGAAAAAGGATCAAATAGAGGAAATCTTTATGCTATCCATGAGAGTGAAAGATGGGGTAAGAAAAGAAAGTATCGAAAAAATCGCTGCTTGGGGAAATGAGCTTTTTGTGGAGGTTGTGAGGGGACTCGAAAAATACACCCCGGATTACCTGAGTTTGTCAAAAGACGAGATTGTTGTAAATTATAAAGGATGGTTTATTCTTGACGAGATTTTAGTGAATGTTTTTCATATATTGGACGCTTTCTGGAGGGAAATTTATGATAGTCAAGAAAATTCATGAGGTTGCTAAAGTTTATTTTGATGACAATGGTATAAAAGGAGTGTCGAAACAGAAATTAATTTCATCGGAGGACGGCGCGCCTAATTTTACTATGAGGAAATTTGATGTTAGACCGGGAGGATATACTCCCTACCATACTCATGATTTCGAACATGAGGTCTTTGTGCTGAAAGGAAAAGGCTTGGTAAGGGGGAGAGAAGACATTGAAATTCATGAAGGGATGGTTTTGTTAGTGGAGCCAGGGGAAGAGCATCAGTTTGTAAATACTGGAGATGGAACGCTGGAATTTTTGTGTATAGTGCCAAACTATGGCGAAAAGTAGGGTCAGACCAGGAAAAAAACAGTGGAGATAAAAGAGGCAAAGTATTATAAAACTTTGAATAATGAAGAGGTTGTATGTACCCTGTGTCCGAGAGTTTGCAAATTGAAACCGGGAGAGCTGGGTTTTTGCAGGGTAAGGAAGAATAT
>QNCQ01000318.1 GCA_003645825.1 Fidelibacterota bacterium | reverse complement strand
CGTCAAATTACTTGATAGAACATGGGAGCCAGAAACTACTATTGCTTGACTGTCAATGGCAATGGAGAGAGCAGATGCAATAGTATGATACACCTGTGGTACATAGAGATTGCGAAGTGCTTTGTTGGCGTTTATGCGACCATAGCCATATTCGTCGGTGAAACTCTGCCCTCTCATTCCTGGAACTCTATCAGCACTGAGACAAATAGTTTTCTTAACTTGCTGCCAGGTCAGGTTAGGGTTGTTCGAAAGAATGAGTGCAGCAAGACCTGCTACATGAGGGCATGCAGCTGAAGTGCCACCAAAATCTCCATAGTAGTCGTTAATGCTATACCCGCCTTCTCCATTTATATCCGTAACGAAAATATGGATACCAGGAGCTGTAACATCCAACTCAGGGCCATAACAACTACCCCAATATTCTGTATCGCTTATAGAACAGCGTTCATCATTTTCATTTATAGCACCTACAGCTATCACTTCAGGGTGCTTAGCAGGATACCTAACACTTGATGACGCATCCGCATAATAATTACCTGAAGAGAAAGCAACTACACGACCTTTACCATTTCTCCCATTGGTGACAGCATTTATAAGAGCATTATGAACGTCGTCATCAGGAGGTCCACCACCCCAACTGTTGCTCAATACATCGGCACCATTATTGACTGCCCAATCTATTCCACTAACTATCCAATCTGAAGTAGTAATCCAGTAATCAACTCCTCCATATGGTTCATAAGCAATTTGTATTGGCATAATTTTGCAATTCCAGGCTACCCCTGCTATTCCTTGGTTATTATCGGTCTCTGCTCCCGCAATTCCTGCGCAAGCAGTTCCACGAGCATCCCAATCATAAGGCTGAGGGCTGTTGTCTCCTTGATTAGTTACATCTATCCCTGGGATTAATTTATCATCAAGATCTTTCTGAGAAAAATCTACTCCTTCATCTATAATTGCTATCACTATATCATTGTTCCCTGTTGTTATATCCCACGCTAAGGGTACATTTATTCTTGGTAATGCCCATTGGTTGCTGTAATAATCATCGTTTGGGACTCTATATTCTTTTATTTTTAATTCAAAATTGGGGACGACATATTCTGTAAGTAGACTTTCGTAATAAAGATTGACCAATTCCAAAATATCTACAGAGGAACCCCAAGGTAATTCAAGAAGAAAAATTTTGCTGGCTCTTGAATACTGTTTTACTATTCGCACTCCATGCTGTTGATTAAACTCTTTAATTTGTTGCAGAGCGACTTCATTCTTAAATTTCACACGAAACTGGTTGGTTACAGTAAGCTCAGTGCTATCCTTAAGCCAGGTAAAGACTGGATAAGCAAATAAAACGTAAGGACTTTTCCGCAGGCTGTCCACAACGGCGAGGTTTTTTGATGGATTCTCCAGATAAGATAACCTAAAAGGCCCCTCTTCGTCAATTATACGCAGCCCAAATTTTGTAAATATTGCCTCTCTATCCTGAATCTTTATTCCCTCTTGGAATTTCACCGCTAATTTATCTGTATGTGGTATCAGTTGTACCCTTTTATTTTCTGAGCAATAATAGAAACTCATATCAGATGTATTAGCCAAACTTTCAATAAATATAAAAAGTAAACTTGCTGTTTTAGCTATTTTTTCTAAAATATTTGTTATTTTAACCTCCTCCGTACGTCTGTAAGATTCCATTTAAACATCACTTGAAAAGTGATTCCATCAAGACTGTAAAGAAGAAGCCCTTTTTTCTTAACCCTTAATTTCTGGATGCCAACCTCTATAGGTATGCTAAGAGAACCCCATATATTGAATTCTACACCTATAGAATACAAACCTCCTATCTGTAATGGAAGTTCATTGTGGTACTTTTTATTCCCTAGAAAATCAACCACATTTGTAGCTTTCAAAAGAATAAATCCTGCAGAAATATACGGAGTCCCATAACGTAATGAAAGAAATTGTATTGGGTAATATATTCTTCCTCTCGTTAGGACAAGGTTGCTAAGATGGTAGACCCTATCCATTGGATGCACTAAAAGATACTCTGCGGATATCTTTGGAGTATACAAACATCCAAAAGACCCCACAAAATTGCCGGGAAGCGAATAATAGAGATTACATCCAATTAAATTCCCTTTCCCCCAGAGTGCAGATTTATAAGGTGGAAACATGAAAAGTCTCCTATACTGAATCCCTATGCTAAGTCCTTTCTTGTAATTTCCTGATTTTCCCGGCAAATCTCTATCTCCTTTGTAAACCTTAAATCCAACTCTCTCGGTTTTCCGGAAACAATTCCCACCAAATTCAATACCAAAATGATTACTTTTCGCAGTAACTAAACTTAGATTAAAAACGAAATAAAAAATGATCCATTTTAGTAATTTCAATCTCATATACACCTCCACTTCCAACCATCTACAAATAACACCTATCCTATCAAAACGGTCTCTTTACCGTGCTCCAACAGGTAACTCCTCATACCATCTGTATGCCGCTCTATCACCACCACCAGCAGGGTTTTTACCACTTCCGCATCTATTAAAAACCAGAATACTTATAAAAACAACCATCAAAACAGTCCAATGCCTTCCTGACACTTTCAGCTCCTCTTCCTCGCATAACGCCGTCAATTAAATACTCGAAATACACATACCGATCACCAAAAAACACAAGAGATTAGAATCCCCGGAATGGTCAACGTTATACATTCCCTATTTCCCCCATTACGTATGATGTATAATGATGCATAATCCCGATAGAGATAGTAGGTAAGGTTACTCCATAGAATTTTACCTGAACAATCACATTTAATAATTTTTATATT
>QNCQ01000317.1 GCA_003645825.1 Fidelibacterota bacterium | reverse complement strand
TAAATAATACGCATTTATATCACGGGACTCGGTATTTATTATATTTTCGTATAAAAATTTCAACTTAGAGATATTATAAATAAGTAAATTATAGCTATCAAGAACTCTATCTTCATTTATTTTAACATAATCATAAACATCAAGGTTTTCAATTACCTTATACAAAAATATTTTCCCACTATAGTCATTCTTAATTTCCTGGAAACATGCAATGTCTGGCTTTATTTTTTGAACGACTTTCTTAAAGTATTCTATTCTATCAACATCCTTTGGATATTCGAAATACTCGACATTGTAAGTCATAACAGTCAAGGTATCATATACAACAGCCTGTGCATAAATGTACGTAAAACAAGAGCCAATGAGCAAAATCATTACGAGGCCAATTTTACTCATCCGCATATTTTTTTACTCAGGAATTTCTATATCGATATCAGATGAAAGTTTATACCTTAGGATTCTATTATTCCCAGAATCTACAATATAAAGTATTTCATCGTCATAGAATAAAGCCTTGGGACGATTCAATACATCATTATAATATCTTGTAATCAATGTATCTCTTTGAACAAACTCAGTATCTCCTGAACCAGTAACAATAGTATCTATGACTGTTGTATCAACTTGAACCTCTCTGATCCCTGCTTTTCTTAAAAAATTACCCTGGCTATCGAATTCTAACACTTCATTTTTACCTGTATTTGTAACCAGAATGTTGCCACTGTTACTCACAGCAACATCAAAGGGCTTATCGAACATATCAAGATTCATAATCTCATTTACACCTACACTAAATACTGATATCCATTTCCCCGTTGATAACAATCTAATTTTGTGCACCCCAAAATTCTCACCAAGCTGCGTATAATAAATATTATTGTTGTTATCAACAAAGATTCCCCTGGGATCATTAACGGTTCCAGCACCTGTACCGGATACAGCCGCATCGTATTCAAAAACCCCTTTATGTTGCCAAAGAGTTACACCATTTTTTAGTTTCAAATAGGCGCTTCTAACAAGCTTTATAACAGCAACTCTATTATTTCCTTTATCCGTAAGATAAATTTTATTTTCTCCGAATGGTGCTGACGCCACCGCATAAAAGCTGGAATTCTCATAGTTAACATCACGGTAAAAGACATGTAAAGATCTTATACTATCAATAGCAATGGAATCTAATTCAAATATCCCTCTTTTTATACTAAAGCCATTATTTTCTAACTCTTCAGTTTCAGAAAAGTCTGTAACAATCCTCTCCTCCCCGGTACTTGGATTCCAGTATATAACCGCGCTAGCGATTGAGTCAACGCCAACATTATTTATAAATTGATTCCAGACGTAAACTTCATTACTATTATTAGTTATAAATATATTTAATTTTGAATCAACATTGACCCCCGTGGGATAAATCAACTCACCTTTGCCCCACGCTTTTAATTCTTTACATAATATTGTAAAATCGTTTCCAAAGTTATCAGCTTCCACAATTTCGCCTGTTTTTTTAAGAACAACCACTCGTGCATTCCCACTATCACAAACGAAGATATAATCATCAACTGAAATAAAAATATCGACCGGGTTATCAAAATTATAGGGCTCTCCTTCCCACGGTGGATTTACCGGAATATACTTCATCTTTCCAGGTTCAAAAACAACGTTAACCGTATCTGATATTTTGGGCAAAGATATCTTTTCATATCCACAATATGTTAATACATAGACTATAGCCGCCAATATAGGAATTAGCTTCCTCATTTACCCCCTAAAGACATTTGCAATTGAATTATATTTCCAAGCACCCCAAAATCTGCATATGAAACATCGGCACGTAATAAAAATCTATCGATTGGCAATCTTACACCACAACCTGTAGTGTATCTACGTTCAGCCAAATTTACAACCCAACCTCCCCTTAGAAATAGTACATTACCAATGCTATATTCTACTCCACTAACAAAATTCTCAGCATTATCAACTGGATGGTTTAACTGTGCTGTCAGAAGAAGTTTATTTCTCCCATTCTGATAGATATCCATTGCAGCACCAATCCTAAATTCTGTTGGTGGAGAAAACAACGTGTACTTAGACTCTGTATAACCTCCCTCTTTTAACGGCTTTAAATAAGTCCCACTGGGTCTTGACTGAGGACCAAAATTCACAAGGGACACGCAAAATCTGAGCGTTTTAAATCCAGTCCAATAGAAAGTGCCCAAATCCATCAAAACATTATTCATCGATAAATCAGCTAAAACTTCTTCTACATATTTTATAGTAACTCCAAAGGAAAATCTATTTGTCATTTTACGCGAATAAGTAAGTCCTAGGAAAACATCACCATAGTTAAAATACTCCCCCGTCCCATAAGGCTGATATTCAGTTGTTATCTCCATTGGATCTGTATAAAGTGCACCGAAGCTTACTCCTACAAAGTCATATACACTCATTTTATGTATATAACCAACGTAAGAGTAAGAAATATCCGTTGGCCATTGGGTATGCGAAAATGCGATATTATTACTACCAACTTGTGCTGCTGAAGCGGGATTCCAGTATAAACATGTTGCATCACTTGCAAGACTAACGCCAGAATTTCCCATTGCCCCTACTCTAGCGCCAATTCCTATTTTCAAAAAAGTAAACACAGAAGTACCAGCTCTCTGACCTCCAAGCAAAGGGAAAAGGGTTTTTTGAGCATAACTCGACAACGGCATTGTAATTAAAAACAAGGTTATAATGACAATCCTTTTCATTCCACTCATCAGTACCTGAATGATACCCCCAGCAAAATTGTTCTTGGTTGATAATACCTACTTGGATCATAATTTGGATTCGGC
>QNCQ01000316.1 GCA_003645825.1 Fidelibacterota bacterium | reverse complement strand
TTTGGTAATGTGGAGAAATGGCGTTATCATGTAATGGACAGGAAGTATTCAAAAGCCTTTGGAGACCTTATGGTTAAACACCATGTGGATCACGTTTTCTTTGGACACATCCATGCCTACTCGACTGCTACTTTAAATGGCATAAATTACACCGTTAGCGGAGGTGGTGGCGCCGGATTGCACAATCGCTTTGGTCCGAAGGGTAATGTACATCACTATATTATCTGTGATGTTTTGAAAGATGGAAGTATGAAGCAGCAGGTTGTGCGATTTTATCGTGATAAATAGTGATGGAGAAAGAAAATAAAAAGGGAGGATATATGAAAGTGAGTATTAAACGACAGTTTAGAAAATCTTTATACTTGGTTTTGCTCAGCATTATTTTCTTATCATCTTGCAGTTCTGTAGCGGTCAAGCGCGATGCCGTGGGGGAATTGACGATTTTATACACGAATGATGAACATGGATGGATAGAGCCTGTTAACCAATATGGTGGGGCTGCAGGATTGATGGGTCTTTGGGAAGAAAATGAAGGATATACGGAAAATGGACCGTTTTTAGTGTTGAGCGGCGGCGATATGTGGACAGGACCTGCTATTTCTACATGGACTCATGGTGAGGCGGTAACGGCTGTAATGAATGCAATGGGCTATGATGCAGCTGCTATCGGTAATCACGAATTTGACTGGAAAATCGATGGGATTAGAAAACGGGAAAAACAGGCAAAGTTTCCGTTTCTTTCTGCTAATATCAGAGAAAAGGAAACTGGTAAACAGCCAGATTGGGCGGTCCCTTATATAATTGAAGAGGTAAATGGTATTAAAGTTGGTGTTATCGGTCTGACTACCACGGATACGCCAACGAGCACATTTCCTACTAACGTAAAAGACTATGATTTCATTCCCTATGCCGAAGCGTTATATGAATATGTTCCCGATATGAAGGAGAAAGGTGCGGAGTTGATTGTCATAGTTGGGCATTTCGGTGAAGAAGACATGGTAGAGTTAGCACCGGTGGCTAAAGAATTAGGGATTCCACTCATTTGTGGCGGGCATAGTCATCAACTCATTAATAAAATAGTAGATGGGGTTGCTATTCTTGAGGCCGGTGCGCATATGATGTATTATGGTAAGATTGATATCTTGTTTGATATGGCGGCTGATACTATAATATCTCTTCATCGAAAATTAATAGCTAATATTGGTGGAGACCCTGATCCCGAAATTGAAGCCATTGTTGAGCACTGGCGGTTACAAGTTGACTCTTCATTATCACAGGTGATCGGATATGTAAGTAGAGACATCCCACAGAGTTCGAACATGATGTATAATATGGTTGTGGATTCCTGGTTAGAGAGATTTCCGGATGCCGACATTTCAATGACAAATGCAGGAGGGATTCGGCAAGGTATCCCGAAAGGAGAGATTACCTTGAAGGATATCGTTGGAGTATTACCCTTCGAAAACGAGATTGTTAAATTAGAATTGACTGGACGACAAGTGATAGACTGTATGGGGCGCTTCCTGGTTGGAGGCATTTCAAGTAAAAGCAAACGAACTTTGAGGGATGGAACCCCAATTCACCCGGATTCCGTTTATATAGTTTTGACTACCGATTATTTGTATGTCCGAAGTGATACGCCTTTCCAAAAATATGATCCAGAACCAGAGTATATCTCTATTAATTATCGTCAACCTGTTGTCGATTGGATAAAATCGCTTAATACCAGTCCTGAGAATCCACTTGACAAATATCTGGATGACCGATCCAGAGAGTGAGGATTACTTGAAGAACATACTGATTATTATATCACTAATGTCCTTGGCTATTTCAACTTGTACACACAAGGAGGATACGAGTAAAAAGGTTTCGAATATGGAAATAATTGTTGTGAATCTGAATACTGACGAGTATGATGTTTACATCGGAAGAGGAATAAAGAAGCAAACCAATATGCTCACAGAGGGAATTAAGCCGGGTGAAGAGGGGTGGTTGGGAAATCCTCATCCAATCGGATATTGTCAGATCTGCTCTACAACCCATACCCGCGAAGAATGCATTGAGAAATTCAAAGAGGATTTTTATAAAAAGCTCGACAGGGACCCGGAGTTTAGAAAAGCAGTTCTCGCCTTAAAGGGTAAGAGATTAGGGTGCTATTGTAAACCCAAACCCTGTCACGGTGATGTGATCAAAGCCTGGGTTGACTCACAGTGATCTTGTTGTGGCCAAGTTGCCGATTTCGGAGGATGTTTAATGTTAAACTATCGAAAGTGTGTGAAAATCGTTAACTATTGGTTTTGCGCTGCATGGTTGACCGTCGCAGTTCTGCTGACCTTGACTGTGCCTCTTTTTGGAGCTGACCGAGCAGAAGATGAGACAATCTATTTTGTCCAGATTACCGATACTCACTTTGGTGAACCCCGAAGCGAGGAGGTACTTAAGAAAATTATTAAAGCAATGAACAATCTACCTATGAAAATTGAATGTGTAATACATGCTGGTGATATTACCCAGGAAAAAATGGAAGATTCGACTGTAGTCCGAAGAGTTATAGAACTATTCGGTGAGTTTGAGATGCCAGTATATTTTGTGCCAGGCAATCACGATATTTTTGGAAAGCGATACTTTGAAACTAAACAAACATATATTTAAGCATTTTGGTAGTTTGTCTTCAGTTTATAGTTTGTCTTCAGTTTATGAGCATAATGGTTTGGTATTTCTTCTTCTATTTACGGAGCCATTAGCTCGCGGATATAAGGATGAATCATTTGACCCTTTATATGAGCTCGAAGCTAATCTTAGGCAAGTAGCAGGTAAGTCTGTG
Source organism: Fidelibacterota bacterium (assembly GCA_003645825.1). GTDB lineage: Bacteria > Fidelibacterota > UBA2242 > UBA2242 > B5-G15 > B5-G15. The sequence goes on along the minus strand of QNCQ01000316.1, from coordinate 23 downwards.
ATTGTCTGTCACCATGCCCCATG
>QNCQ01000315.1 GCA_003645825.1 Fidelibacterota bacterium | reverse complement strand
TCTATACTCTGTAGAGGCCATTGTCTTTTGATAGGCGTACCGGGTCTGGCAAAAACGCTTATGATAAAAACTTTGGCAGAGGTGATGGATCTGAAATTTTCGAGGATACAGTTTACTCCAGATCTTATGCCAAGTGATATAATTGGAACTGAGATAATAGAAGAAGATAAACTCTCTGGGGAGAGGGTCTTCAAGTTCTTCAGAGGGCCGGTTTTCGCAAATATTATTCTAGCGGACGAAATAAATAGAACACCTCCCAAAACCCAGTCAGCACTCCTGGAGGCAATGCAGGAACACAAGGTTACAATCGCAGGAAAAACGTACACCCTGGATGAACCGTTTTTCGTACTTGCCACACAAAATCCTATAGAACAGGAAGGAACATATCCTCTTCCAGAGGCTCAGCTTGACAGGTTTATGTTCAGTCTGAATGTAACCTATCCTTCCCTTGAAGAAGAAAAAGAAATTGTAAAAACCACCACATCTGAAGTTCTCGGCCAACCCGGAAAAGTAGTGGGGAGAGAAGAAATTCTTGAACTTCAGGACCTTGTAAAGCAAGTACCCGTAGCAGACAATGTGATAGACTTTGCTATACGCTTGGTTTCGGTAACCCGACCGGATAGCAATGGTGCTCCTGATTTCATAAAGGAATGGATAGAATGGGGAGCAGGGCCAAGAGCAGGTCAATATCTTATACTTGGGGCAAAGGCAAAGGCTCTTCTTAACGGGAAACCCTCCCCAGAGATCGAGGATGTCATCAGAGTAGCAAAGCCCGTTTTACGCCACAGGATTATACGAAATTTTAACGCTGAAGCAGAAGGAATAACTACAGACCATATCATCGAGAGAGTTATAGAAACTCTATGAGAAAAAGTAAACTCAAATACCTTGATCCAGCAGTACTCTCCCGCCTAAATAATATGAAATTGATAGCCAGGCTCGTAGTAGAAGGTTTTATAATTGGTAGACACAAGAGTCCATATCATGGCTTCTCTGTGGAATTTGCTGAGCACAGACCGTATATGCCGGGTGATGAAATCAAACATATCGACTGGAAGCTGTATGGCAAAACAGACAGGTTTTATGTAAAACAATTTGAGGAGGAAACAAATCTAAAGAGTTACATCTTGCTTGATAAAAGTGGATCAATGGGATTCAAATCCCAGAAAGTTTCGAAGCTCGAGTATGGCAGCTATCTTGCCGCTTCCTTGGGATATTTAATGTTGAATCAGCAGGACGCTGCTGGGCTGGTTTTATTTGACAGAAAAATTTCCAGGTATATTCCACCCCTGGCAAAAATGGGACATTTAAACCTCATACTGCATGAACTTGAAAAAGTCACGCCTGGTGATGAAACCAGCATATCCCTGATTTTACACGAGATGGCAGAAAAGATAAAAAAAAGGGGGCTTGTTATTCTCATATCCGACCTTATGGACAATGTTGAGGATATAATTTTCGGCTTGAAGCATTTCAGGTATAAAAAACATGAAGTTATAGTTTTTCACATCCTCGATCCACAGGAAGTGGAATTTAAATATAAAAACTTTACAAAGTTTATCGACCTTGAGTCTGGAGAGTCAATCTCTACACAACCCTGGTTTATAAGAAACTCTTACGCCAGAAAGCTCCAGGAAATTATCAATTATAGCAGGACTCAATTTAGAAACAACCAGATTGATTATGTGCTTTTGACCACTGATCACACCCTTGATCATGCCCTCATCGAATATCTAAACAAGAGAAGACGCCTTGGATAAAAAAAGAGCCAGCACAAGAAGGCTGGCTCCTACGCGAAAAACCAATCCCAAAAAGATATGTGAGATTTCTATTCTCTCAAGCTTTTTTCGATGGCCCTATACTTTTCAGCTTCTTGCCTTTTACCCTGATTGTAAAGACATTTCCACAGAACCTCATATCCAAATGGATCATCAGGAGCTAATTCAATAATTTTTCTAGCATAGGATTCTGCCATAGGCCAGTCCTTAGAATCAAAGTAGGCTTTAGCTATCCTCTGTAGCACATCTATATCGTCAGGATTCTCTGCAAGTATTTTCTGGTACTCTACCTTAGCCTCTTCAAGTTTACCGGTGCGAGCATAGATCTGAGCAAGTACAAATTTCACATCCATATCATCAGGGTACTGCTCTGCAAGCTTCTGAGCATAGACAAGAGCCTCGTCATCTCTACCCAGGTCAGCTAAAAACTGGATTCTCAGCATCTGTAGCTCCATTATATCGGGATGTTCAACAAGGGCTTCGTTAAGTTTTTTCAGAACCACATCCTGCTTACCTTTCGCCCATAGCATCTGTGAATAGTAGAAAAAAACGTCTTTGTCAAAAACCCCGTTCTTCAGTGCCTTTTCACCTACCTGAATAACCTTTTCTGTATCACCTAGAAGATAATAGCATTTTATTAATCCGTTGTATGTTGGAGCCTCTTTGTTGTCAAAGGCCAGTGCCTTTTCAAAGCTTTTTGCAGCCTCACTCAAGAGAGAATCTTTTTCTATCTTCAAAATAGCGTTCAAAGCTTCGTTGAAGTAGCTTGCCCCTTCGTTGTGTATTTCGTTCCACACATGTTTTCTCACATCCTGTACCTTTTTAGAATAAGATGAATCAATCTCAAGCGCTTTATCAAGATAGAGCTTTACATTTTCCCAGTCCTTCTTACGTAAGTAAACTCCAGTAGCAAGAAGAAACGGCACCTCTGGGTTGTTTGGCTCTTTTTCAAGGGCTAATAGTAGCTGTTCTTCAGCGGCATCTACATTATCCTGCTGCAGGTATACTTTTGCAGAAGTCATTTCCACACTCTGGCACGAAATATTAAAGATAATGGAGCCAGCCACAAGGGTCAAAAGCATTAAAACCGATGAAATTCTTAACGCCTTCATATC
>QNCQ01000314.1 GCA_003645825.1 Fidelibacterota bacterium | reverse complement strand
TATTGAGGATTATAAAGATAGACTTGATCTTTTGTCTAAATGCTATACATATATGGTTTACTTTAACACACTCAGGATTAACAGATATAAAGGTGGTGTTACTCCACTAAAAATAGCTTATGAAGCAGGTGATAAAAGCAAAATTGATTATAACAAACTCATTAAATTTAAACCTGTAATACTCGATCTTTTCAGCTCAGATTATTGTAAAATGTTTCCCAAAAGTGTATACCATGTCCCTGAATCAGACACCCAAACAATTATTTTCTATGAAATTCTCTGAAAATTATGATAAATTCTAATGCTATCCGAAGGGGTGGGAAAATGATTCGAGTCCTTTGTGTTGACGATAATCCACACGATCTCGCTCTTATCCGAGACGCTCTGAAAAAAGAATCTGAGAGATTTACCATCGTACCAGTGACCGACCGGGTGGATTTTGAAAAGGCCATGGGTGAAGGGAAGTTCGATGTGGTACTCTCTGATTTCAACATCCTCGGATACGAGGGTCTTGAAATCGTCAGGAAGGTTAAAGAGCGGTTTCCAGATATTCCCGTAATCGTTGTCACGAGTAAAGGCTCCGAAGAGATCGCGGTAGCAGCGCTCAAGCAAGGCGCAGATGATTATGTAACCAAGACCCCTGGCCATATCACCCAACTGCCTCATACGATCCGCCAGGTCCTCGAATCCAACACAGCCCGCCAAAAGCTGAAGCAGAGGGAGAAAAATCTTCAGACCATCCTGGACAACATATCAGACGGGATACTGGTGGTAGACCAGAAGGGCACCATTTTGTATGCCAACCCAACAGCACTTGAGATGTTTGGTAATCCAGAAGGAGGACTGGTGGGTAAATCCTTTGGATATCCGATAAACCCTGGTTTATCAGCTGATATCGAGCTCCCGCTACGTCCTGGTGGAACAGGCACTACGGAGATGTGCGTGACTAATTGCGTGTGGGAAAATAAAGATTGTTATATAGTAGTCTTACACGATATCACCGAGCACAAAAAGGCAGAAAAGGAGCTAACAGGCGCTAAAGAATACCTAATACACCTCTTCAACGTCATACCGATTCTTGTTTATACCCTTGATCCTAAAACGTTTGCACTCACCTGGGTGAGCCCGAATATAACAAGGGTACTTGGCTACTCTGCTGAAGAGATTCTACAACCAAACAGACGTTGGTGGGAGGCTCATATTCATCCGGAAGACAAAGACAAGGTTCCGTTATCCAAGTCAGAGATTCGCAAAAAGGGTCACCTCACTCACGAGTATCGCTTACAGAAAAAGAACGGGAACTACATTTGGATACGCGATGAAGTTACAGTGATCTACAACGATCAAGGAAACATCGTAGAAATCGTTGGCGTTTGCTTCGACATAACCCAGGAGAAGCAATTGAAAGAAGAGCAGGAAAAATTGGAAGAGCAGTTGCGTCAGGCGCAGAGGCTGGAATCCATCGGCAGGCTTGCGAGCAGTGTGGCTCACGATTTTAACAACATCCTGAGTGTCATTCTCGGATACGGGGAGATCATTCATCAGATGCTTCATCCTAGCGACCCTTTAGAGGAAAAAGTGGAACAAATTATAAAAGCGGCAGAACGCGCAACTGATCTCACACGCCAACTTCTGGCTTTTAGCCGCAAACAGGTCTTCCAGCTGGAAGTGGTGAACCTTAATGAAATTGTGAAAAATATGGAGAAAATGCTGCGTCGTCTAATAGAAGAGCATATCGAACTAGAACTTTCGCTCGCGGAAGATTTACCTTACGTAAAAGTAGATCCAGCTCAAATCGAGCAAGTTATCATGAACCTAGTGGTAAATGCCCGCGATGCCATGCCCACAGGGGGAAAACTAACTATCGAAACCAGAGAAGCCACCCTGAATGAAAACGACGTCAAGGACCGCCAGGGTGTTATGCCGGGAAAGTATGTTATGCTCGCAGTGACCGATACCGGATGCGGGATGGACAAGGAAGTTTTACCCTATATATTCGAACCATTTTTTACAACAAAAGAGAAAGGTAAAGGAACAGGACTGGGACTCTCAACCGTTTACGGCATTGTTAAACAGTCCGAGGGCGATATTCGGGTACACTCTAAACCCGGCAAAGGCTCAAGATTTGAGGTATATATCCCGGTCACTAACGAGCAGCCAAAGGAAATCATGGAGGGAGTTGGACAGGGAGAGTCTTTGGGTAAAGGCGAAAAGATTTTAGTTGTCGAAGACAAGGCTGAACTGCGAGAACTTATGGAGCAAATTCTTTCCTCCCTGGGCTACAAGGTGATCCTTGCGTCAAATGGTGAAGAAGCATTGTCTAAAGTAAGTGAACTGAGGCTAAAACCTGACCTGCTCATAACGGATGTAATCATGCCGGTTATGAATGGTCGTCAACTAGTAGAGCGCCTGAAGCGTAAATATCCTGACCTAAAAGTTATTTATATTTCCGGTTATACTGACGACATCACTGCCCAGATGGGTGTCCTTGAGAGTGAAGCTCCCTTCATTCAGAAACCGTTCAACACCAAGGACTTTGCAGAAAAAGTTTGGAAAGTACTGCATGAAAAAGGGAACGGGAAACTCCAATAAAATTGAGCAATGAAGATCATAATGGCCACCCCTATCCGAAAGATTCAAAGGTGTAGAAGAGTTTATGCAGTCGAAGAATTTTCGTTGGAAAATTTTGTTGAATCTCTGTACATGACAATCTTTCTCTATTCCCTTACAGTAGTCTCTCTTGCAACAACCAAATATCAAACTCATCAATCACCTAATAAGAACCGATATATCTAGTATTCATATTAAACTCCAATTTCTCTACTTCACTCAGCTCTCTGTATCAATAAAACCTTAACACCTATAGCAATGCAAGCAAAAATATTAACTGTTTCAAAAATCTAATATTGGTTCCAG
>QNCQ01000313.1 GCA_003645825.1 Fidelibacterota bacterium | reverse complement strand
TCTTCACTGTATTCGGCGGGTTTACCATCTGGACCTACGTATGCTCTCAAGAACGAGAAGTCACCGGTGTGTCGGGGCCACATCCAGTTGTCTATCTCTCCTCCATAGTTACCTATGGAAGAAGGTGGAGCATAGACGAGTCTGATGTCTTTTATTTTGAGGTATGTAAAAAGATAGTAATACATGCCGTCAAACATAGAAACGACTCTGCCTTCTGTGCCTTCTTCTTTATTTTCATTCTCTTTTTCAATTTCTGCTATTCTTCTTTGTATGGCTTTGGCTCTTTCTTCAGGTGTCATATCCTCTTTTACAACCGAAAGCACATCTTCTGTTATGTCCTTGAAGTTGAGGGTTATGTATGCTTCATATCCAGGTGCTGGCAGTTCTTCCTCCAGCGTTCTTGCGTAGAAACCTTCTTCCAGGTAGTTGTGCTCTGCTGTGGAGTTTCTCTGGATGGCTCCAAATGCTACATGGTGATTTGTGAGTATTAGCCCCTGTGGAGAGACAAAAGAGCCCGTTCCTCCGTCTACAATTATTACAGCATCTGAAATGTCCACTCCGTCCGGGTTGTATATTTCTTTCGGTTTCAATTTAAGCCCTTTGATCTTTTTGGGAATATCATTTACCAGAAACATTCCTTCATCTGCCAGAGCCAACGCAAAAAGACAAAAAATTACTGCTACCGTTAAAGAAAGCTTTTTCATGGGATATCCTCCATATTATTGTTTGTGCTTAAAGCTTCGTTGTTAAAAACCCTTTGCTCTGCGTATTTGCTGATATGCCTCGTTAATTTTTTTGAATTTTTCCTCTGCCAGTTTCTGAAATTCCGGCCCTAGATGCGAGACTTTATCTGGATGGTACTTTGAAGCCATTTCTCTGTAAGCCTTCTTTATCGTTTCGATGTCTGCTTCGGGGCTTATTCCAAGTATATTATATGCAGCGGTTTCTTCTTTAACAAACATAGATTTGATAGAGTTGTAGTCTTGAGGATATATACCAAGACCGTCGGCTATTTCTTTTATCGCTTCAATTTCTGAGTGGTGAAACTCTCCATCTGCTCCAGAAATTCCGAAAAGTACATGCAATAACTCAAGCCTTGAGTAGTAGTCCATATGGGATTTTATTTGTTTGGTTATTTCTCGTATATCGAAGTTTTTCTTTAATATCTCTTTGTAGAGGTATAACAGATCCTGTGCATTGTGCACTCCGAATTTACCAATAAGATATTGTTTTACATATCTAACTTCTGATGAAAGTGTTTTTTTATCTGCTTTTGTTACATATGCGAATAGGGACAACATAGCTACTGCGAAATCCCCTGCTCTTGTATCCCCGTATTGTTCGAAATCATCGCTGTAACCTGAGGAGATACGCCTGCCAGAGTATCTGTCCTGAGAATCAAACATACTGCCGATGTATGCTCCTATTAAGGCTCCTAGTGGGCCAAGAAGAGCCCACCCAATACCTCCGCCAATTATTGTTCCAAACCACTTTCTACCCATTTTGTTCGTACTCGGTTATGTTAAAAGCTGTTTTTTTTATCTAAAAGATATTCCCACTCCTGCGGTGTATATATCGTAGTAGCCTTTAGCGTATTCAATAGAAATGTTCAGTAATGAGAATTTTATCTTTCCACCCAGTATGATTCTTGATTCATTATCCCCATCCATTTTGAACTCTATGTGTTGTACTTCTCCGCTTGATATCTCGTAATCGTAGCTTACCTCATAACTGGATGATTCAATACCGTATCCGGCATATAAACCAGCCCCGAAAAGTAAGAAATTTACATCTCTTCCAACGAGAATACTGAAGTGTGAGTGAGTGGATTCCAAAATATCTCCCAGGGATAGATTTTGCATAAAAGCTCCGGCAGTTATCCTGAGGGGGAACATTGGTATTGGGACAAAAGGATCCAGTCTCAGTTTTATACCGCCGCCAAAGGTTTTTATTTCACCCAAGTCTTTGATTTCAAGGTTTGGTAGCCCTCGGGCTACTATTTCTGCTTTTATGGGGGACATAGGGATTCCAAGTCCTAATGAAATCTGCGGTATGGGGAGAGGGAAATAGTCTAAATCAAACCCTTTGATCGGTCCCAGGTTAGGGATGTTGTAGGCTATGTCGTGGAGCTGATTTTGAACTTCCTCGGAATTTACAACTTCGGAGCTCATTCCCTGATCAATGAGTTGCTGGGTAAAAAGTTGTGTAATCCCTTCTACATCCGCTTTCTCAACATATGTGTTTTTATCGGCACCAAAGACAGTAGGAACATTCCTCTCTGGATAAAGTGTTTCTCCATCAAGTGAGAGTGTGTAATCTTGACCGCCTATTTGTACGGTCTGTGAAAAGTCAGAAACTACAAATTCGAAGGATTTTTCTTCGTCTGGGATAGGAACTGCTGCTATTTTAAGACTGATATCGAAACCAAGAAGTTTGTGAGTTGATGCGGAGTGATACCATCCGCTATTTATAGCACATCCGAAGGCATTCGCGAGAGGTTTAACATAGAGCTTTGCGTTGTCTTTTGCCATCTTTCTTAGAGTTTCTTCGAGCGAACCTGCAATGGCGATGGAAGAGGTAAATACTAAGAGTAGTCCGAGGGTGAGCAATGAAAAAATTTTTTTTCTCGACATTTCAAACTCCTTATTTTTAATGGTTTACTTTATTTCATATTAGAGAAAAAATCAACAAAAATTATAGAGTTGCAATTTCTGAAGTGACACGGACAAACATGCTAAGGTCTATTTGAAGGATCTCTCTCGGGAGAGAGTAGGGGATTGATGGCATACGAATATTTAATTAAATCGTATTTCACTCTATTCTATGTAACTGGCTCTGCCCATAGTTTTCCATTGGCGTGTGGATAAAAAGTTGAAACGGTATTTGATCACTTATTGATATGTCTTCATTATATGTAC
>QNCQ01000312.1 GCA_003645825.1 Fidelibacterota bacterium | reverse complement strand
TTTATGAGCTTTGTGATATGGATTACAGGGCCAAGTGGAGCTGGAAAGACAACTCTTGCAAGAGCTCTTGCAGATAAACTTCAGTCTATGGGTCATAGCGTCGAAGTTCTAGACGGTGATGGGGTGAGGAAAAAGCTTTATCCCAACCTGGGATTCAGCAAAGAAGAGCGCTGGATGCACAACAGAGTTGTTGTGGAGATGGCGAGGCTTTTAGCAAAAAACGGCGTAATAGTGATAGTTTCAATAATCTCGCCTTATAGGGAGTGGAGAGAGTACGCGAGAAAAGAAATTGAGAGGTTTGTAGAGGTTTACCCAAGATGCCCCCTCGAAGTCAGAATCAAAAGAGACCCAGGAGGGTTATACAGTAAAGCCTTAAGAGGAGAAATAAAAGGGCTTACAGGCTTGGATGGCGAATATGAGGAGCCGAAGAACCCCGAATTAATACTAGATACAGACAAGATGAGTGTGGAAGAGGAGGTGGAGGCTGTATTGAGGAAGTTGAGGGAGATGGAGTATCTTTGATGAGTCTAAAGCAAAATCTTTTTATTGCACTCCAGAAACTCGACCAAGAATGTTTGAATATTTAAAACAAAGAGATATAATAATCACGTTAACCAAATATGAGTTCAAGCAGAGATACAGAGGTACAGTCTTTGGGGTGGCATGGAGTTTACTCGCACCTTTTCTACTCGCGTTGGTTCTTTACACAATATTCAGCAAACTGCTGCATAGAACAGAGTACAGGATTCTGTATCTCATAGTAGGTATATTTTTTCACAGATACTTTGCAATGGGGACTTCCATCGGCTCACACGCCATCACGGGCAAAGCGCACCTAGTAACAAAAACAAATATTCCCCGCGAAATTTTACCGCTGGTCGTCACGGCTGCGTACGGCATCAGCTCGTTTATCGAGATGATAATATTGATTCCCGGAATCATATATACTTCGGCGGGGACATCAGATACATCTTCTGCCTACCATTCCTGCACTTTATTTACCTCATATTCGTTTTTGGAATAAACTTAATCCTCTCTGCGCTGGACGTTTACTTCCGTGATTTGAAGGAGATCTGGAATGTTGTGACTACACTGATGTTTTTTTGCTCCCCATCATATATCCCATTGAAATAATTCCGGAAAACATTTTAGACATCTACATGCTAAATCCCTTAGTAAAGTTGCTGATAGCATACAGAGACGCTATGATTTACGGCAGGCTGCCAAATCTCTGGGATCTGTGCTATGTAATTGCTGTGAGTATTTTGATCCTACTCGTCGGGCACGTTATATTTAAAAAACTGGAAAGAGGTTTTGTTGAAAGATTATGACCGTCATCGAAGTTAGAAATGTTTCAAAGAAATTCAGAATACCGGTCGAAAGAGTGGATACTGTATTCGAAAGACTGCTATCACTTTTTTCGGGAGGGTTAAGGTATAGGGAGTTCTGGGCTTTAAGGGATGTTTCCTTTACGGTGAACGAGGGAGAGATTTTCGGAATAATCGGTCCGAACGGTGGAGGGAAAACCACATTGCTGTCAATCGTAGCCGGCATCCTCCCACCTGACAGCGGCGAGGTCAGAGTTAAGGGGAAGGTAGTCCCCATTCTCGGTTTGGGTATAGGGTTTAACCCGGAGTTATCTGTTAGAGACAACGTTATCATCTACGGAACCATCATGGGGCTGAGCAGAAGAGAGATAGATAGGAAGTTTGAGGACATTCTGGGGTTTGCTGAGATTGAGGAGTTCAGCAACGCAAAACTGAAGACATTGTCGTCGGGAATGAGAGCGAGGATAGCCTTTTCCACTGTCATCAACACCGAGCCGGACATACTAATCGTTGATGAAGTTTTGACTGTTGGTGATGTGCAGTTCAGGAAGAAGTGCTACAGGAGGCTTAAGGAGATGAACGAAGAAGGAGTTACAATATTGCTCGTCAGCCACGCACCGGGCATGGTTAAGGGTTTCTGCGACAGGGTTTTACTGCTTAACAAGAGGTTAATAGCTATAGGGGATCCGGGTGAAGTTGTGAGGATGTACGAGAAATTTAATGCCAAAAGTCCAATTAAATGACTGCCAACTTCACGAACTACTTGGTTATAACGATCTCAGCAACCTTTTTATCGTTTATGAAGACTTCAATTGGTTCGTCTCCAACTACTACATTATCCACCCTGAACCTCGCATTCTTGGCTTTTGGGTTGTCCTTGCGTTGTTCTCCAAAGAATGGTGATGGTAAGCCCCACTGCACTTCTTTTATTCCTTCGGCGTCTTTTAGTGTTGGCTTTAAATTCTCTTCAACTTGATTCCCTCTTATCCAGTTAGCCTTACGCGCCTGATTGCGATGAGCTTTAGCTTTAAAGCTCACCAGCTTCTCTTAAAACGATTCTTATAATGCTGTCACTTAAATAAAACCCGCTCATTCTCATTTCTTCTAAAATGGGCTTTATCTCTTCAATAATTCCTTTTTTCTTAGCCAGTAGAAGGATGCCTGCAGTTCCCATTACTTTCAAACCAAGTTTCTCAGCAATTTTTCTTGCGTCTTTATCGTCCAGTATTATCAAACCTGCATCTTCTTCTATAGCTAAAATTATGCTGGCTGCTTCACCGTCGTCTATCAATCCTCTCAGCAGGTTAAAAAACCGCCTGTTCTTTATTTTCTTTATTTCAAAGAGGTCCACTTTCTCTAACTCCACAAAACCTTCTTTCCCATTTACGTAAATCTCTCTGTAAACCTCCTCTGGAATCAAAATTCTATCGAAAAGATCCTTTAGAAGGGTTAATCTCCCGACCCTCAGCAATGCAATTATGCACGTAGAGTTGGAAACGACTTTCATAACTGCTCGATCACTTTTAAGTCCTTTTTGAACTCGTTTTCATCGTAATTTACAGGTATTTTTTCTTTTGACAGCAACTCTAAGA
>QNCQ01000311.1 GCA_003645825.1 Fidelibacterota bacterium | reverse complement strand
GTTAAATGTAGGAGACCTTGTACTGCTGGAAGGTCTTATAAACTTCGCCCAGATAGACATTTTCAGCGACGGGTGGGAGAGAAATCTTAAAACTCTCTTTTCGACTTCCTGCTACCCGGAGCTTCAAAATCTTGAGAACATCTATCCGGGAAAAATACATAGGGGTGTATACTGCTGGACAACAGGTCCTTCTTATGAAACCCCGGCGGAGATAAGATTTATCAGACACCTTGGTGGAGATGTGGTGGGGATGTCCACACTGCCTGAGGTAGTGGTAGCAAGAAGACTGGGGCTTGCAGTTATCGGCATTAGCTTCGTCTCAAACCCCGCTGCAGGCATTTCTCATAAGCCACTGAGCCACGAAGAGGTTAAAGAAGCTGCCGAGAAATATAAGGATGATTTTTGTGTAGTGATTGAAAGATGTGTTGAGGTGGTTTCTCAAAGTGGAAAAGTTTGACCTTTTCTATGAAGAGTGAGGTTCATCCTATACGCTACATCAGTTCGAATATATTCGGGTTAGCGATTTTTATTTTATTTTCCATTGTAGTTGAGCTGTTTCTTTACATCCGCCTTCGTCCCTATTTTGGGAACTATCCATGCATTGTTTGTGGAAACCCTGACGCTAAGCCTGTAAAATCACTCTGGATTTATAAACCTGGGCCTGTCCCTTCTGTCAAAGAGGTTGAAATATGGTATTGCAAAAAGCATATTGAAAAAGCAAAAGAAATCGTGGATAGAAAACATGATACAGGGGATACGGTCAGAAATAGATACATACATCTCTCAATATTCTGCCTCATGCTGTTTGCAATGGTCCTTGTTACCGCTGTAATTTTTAACATAAGCGCTTTTTATGGTGTTTCGGCTCACCTATCTCTGGCGCTGATCTGGCTCTTTACGGACCCCATATCCAGAATCTCAATGAATCTTGCTATAGTTCTGATACCTGGCTTGCCTGGAATTATGTACCTGTTATGGAAAATTGGCATAAAGCAAGAACAGAAACGCTTTCAGAGGGAAAGAAGAACATGATAGGGATTCCTTTTATAGTGATAGGTGTGCTCTTTCTCTACTTTGGTGCGGAGTATCTCGTCCGTGGAGGTTCTTCAATAGCTCTCATTGCCGGGATAAAGAAAATCGTCATAGGGCTAACCATTGTTTCCTTTGGAACGTCACTCCCTGAGTTTATTGTTAGCTTCTTTTCTGCACTTAAGAAGGTTGACAGCGTATGCGTAGGTAATGTAGTAGGGAGCAATGTGATAAACATCTTGCTTGTTCTGGGTATTGCTTCTGTTGTAAGGCCTATTAAGTCGTCAGGGAGAGTAATGAGTCTTGATATGCCCTTCTTGATTTTTCTGAGTCTTGTATTCTCTTTCCTTTGCATCGATGGACTATTGTCAAGAGTTGATGGTGCTATCCTATTTCTTCTCTTTGTCGCGTACCTCTGGTATATACTAAAAAAAGGGAAAAAGGAAAGCTTCAATGGTTTAAAAGAAGGCAGAGAGAAAGGAAGCGTTCTCAAATACACTCTTTTTACTGTTGGGGGATTGATAGGGCTTGTGGTAGGAGGTCACCTTACGGTTAGAGGAGCTGTAATCGTGGCGAAATCCTTTGGGATACCGGAGTTATTTATAGGGCTTACTGTAGTGGCACTGGGAACCTCCCTGCCAGAGCTTTTTACTAGTGTGGTGGCTATGATAAAAAAAGAAGAGGAGATATCCCTTGGTAATATAATCGGCAGCAACCTTTTTAACTTAGCCTTCATCCTCGGGTTTATCTCCATTTTCAATCCTCTTATTATAGAACAGGAGGTAATCCGTTTTAATAATATTTTTATGGTTGGAGTTACTTTTCTATTGTCGCTTTTTCTTTACACGGGCAAAAAGATATCCCGTGGCGAGGGAATAATATTTATTGTCTTGTACGCACTGTTTGTAACAAAACTGATAGTTGGTTTAAACAAATAAAATAAAGGAAGACACTATGAGAATAGGCGTTTTTCAGTTTTCACCAAAGTGGGGAGATATTGGCTACAACCTGGCAGCAATATCCGACACGATCTTTTACTACAAAGGAGTTGAACTGTGGGTACTACCGGAACTGTGTACAACAGGCTATGTATTTGAGTCAAAAAAGGATCTGGAGCCGCTCGCAGAGGTTTTCCCCTCGGGTAAGACTTCAGAGGCCATGGAAGAAGTTACTCGGACTTCTGGTACAACGGTGATAATGGGTGTTCTGGAAAAACTGGGAGAAAACTATTTTAATAGCGCTGCTGTTTTCAGTAAAGGGTTTTTCATGGGAATATACAGGAAAATCCACCTTTTCAATGAAGAAAAGCACCTCTTCACCCCTGGATTTGAGAGCCCTCCTGTGTTTAGAGTAAAAGATGTCAAAATTGGGGTAATGATATGTTTCGACTGGATATTTCCGGAGGTAGCAAGGACTCTGGCTTTGAGCGGAGCGATGATTATAGCTCATCCGGCAAACCTTGTACTTCCATATTGCCAGGATGCTATGATAACCAGGAGTATAGAAAATAGGGTTTTTACGGTTACCGCCAACAGAGTGGGAACTGAGCAAATTGGGAGCAAGCCCCCTGTTACATTCACGGGCAAGAGTCAAATAGTAAGTCCAACAGGTGAAAGGCTTGGTGTCCTTTCGGAAAACGAAGAAAATGTTTTGATTGTGGACATAGATCCATCTGAGGCACTGGATAAAAATATTACCAAGCTTAACAATCTGTTTGAAGACAGAAACCCTGATGTTTATAAACTTTGAGGTTAACACAGGATTCTTTAAAGTCTCTATTTCAGATCCTTATAAGTATATCCAGGCTTAACAGAGAAAATCGAAGAAGGTGGGGGAAGCCTTCTCATTTCATCTTGCCCTAAACACATTTTATGTAACCATAATGAGACATATTG
>QNCQ01000310.1 GCA_003645825.1 Fidelibacterota bacterium | reverse complement strand
TCGTTTCAAAATTATCAATATTAACTCCATTGCCATGAACCTCTGTTCCAATAGAGTGACCTGTTCGGTGAACAAAATACTCACCAAACCCAGCTTCTTCTATAACACCTCGTGCTACATCATCAACTTCGTAACCAAACAACTTTTCCTGGTTCGCCAGTTTTCTTTTAATAAAATCCACCGCTTTATCCCTTGCCTCACACACTAAACGGAAAAGCCTTTCATAATCTTCAGGTGGATCATCACCGGCAAACCCACACCAGGTAATGTCATAATATATACTCCCTGGCTCATCCAGCCTCGCCCACAGATCAATCAATATTTTGTCACCATACTTTATTACGTAAGAATTCTCCTGAGTTGGTGCAAAGTGAGGATCCGCAGGATGTTCATTTACACCAACAATAGGATGATCTCCGTCGTCGGTTAACCCCTCTTCGGCAAACCTTCTAACTATAAACTGCTGAACCTCATACTCTGTTATCTTTTTCCCCGCCTTCAAAATTTCTCCAATAAGTGCAAAAGCCTCATCCTTTATCTGCTGTATCTTAATTCCCGCAAACCGATGAGTTTCAAAACTCCCTTGATCGATTAGAGCCTCAAAAATTTGAACCAAATTGGCAGATGACACAACCTCAACCCCAAAAGAACGTACCAATTCAACCGTTCCAGCATCAACAATCGAAATGTACGGTATATTGTTCATTGGGGAATACTGCATAGCAACTTTCCTAGCTCCTTTGAGGACCTTCCTCAAGCTGTCTTCAAGTTCAGACCACTTTCTATAAACCAGTTTTTCCCCAGGTAAGACATCAAGCCTTGTCTGCTCAACCCCTGAAACAATTTTTACGGGTTCCCCCTCCACTGGCACATAATAAAACCACCTTCTTGATGTAAAGGTACTCTCATCAAGTCCTAAGATGCGGTAAGCAACCCTGTCCCTATTGTGAAAATCATAAAAAAGCCAGCCGTCAATACCTGACTCTTTCAATCTTTCTTTAATCTCTTCCAAACCCATCTTACCCCCTATTCTACTTTTTATTAGTGACATGTTCATTCCTTATGCCACTTTCTCTCTTGGCACTCAAACTGAAATACAGCTTCCTGAAATATACGAAAAAAAGCATCATAACAATCAGGAGCAATAAAATCAATTTTACTGTCTTAGAAATCCTGCTGATTTTTCTTACCATACTTCTAAAATTCTCATAGATAAAAAATTCTAAGGTACATTTTCACTATGAAGATAACTAATATCTCCGGCGTTCAATTTAAATATTTTGCAACTATAGTTTTCACCCCGTACTGGCCAAAGTGTATTCTCAACTTTGCATTTTCACCGTAACCGTCAACGCCTATCACTTTCCCGGTTCCGAATATTCTGTGGTTTACAACATCGCCTGATTTGTAATTTGTGTTCATCATCGAACCTGACATATCTCTCATACTGCTTTTTTTCCTCTTCGCAGCTATCCTACTGGATCTATGACTCTCATCCTCCATAACCAATTCCGGAGGAATTTCCTCCAGAAATATAGATCTCCTAGTCGACATAGGAACTCCCATAACATTCCTTACCGTACTTGTTGAAAGATACACCTTCTCCTTGGCCCTTGTTAGTCCAACGTAGAATAGTCTTCTTTCCTCTTCTATATTTTTTATTTCTCCATCCCTCTCAAGCGGAAACAATTTCTCATTTAACCCACAGATAAAAATTACAGGAAACTCTAATCCTTTAGCGCTATGAAGTGTCATCAGTGAAACAGCATTTTTTTCATCATCCCATGTATCTATGTCCGAAATCAGCGAAACACTTTCAAGGTAAGAAGATAGCGTGGCCTCCTCGTTTAATCTGGAAAATTCGCTTATATCACTCAAGAGCTCCTCTATATTTGCAAGACGGTTTAAAGATTCTTCATCTCCCAGATTTTTATAATAATTTCTTATCCCAAGCTCATCTATCAAAACATGAGCCCACTCCTCAAATGAAAGTTGTTCCAGAAGTCTGTGAAATCTTGATACAAGCTCGTAGAAATTTTTCAAAACAGTTTTCTGTCTCCTGTCCAGATCCAGTAAATCCACATAAGCAAGTGCCTCGTACAGGGATACTTTTTTCTCTCTTGCAAAACTCTCAAGCGCTGAAAGGGTTATTTTACCTATCCCTCTCGCAGGGAAGTTAATTATTCTTTTCATACTTACATTATCTTTCGGATTGAGGAAAACTCGAAAGTAAGCAAGCATATCTTTTATTTCTTTCCTTTCAAAGAATTTAACACCCCCCACAATCGTATAAACTATATTACTCCTCCGAAAAGCTTCTTCTAAAACCCTGCTTTGAGCATTAATTCTGTATAGGACAGCAAAATCTTTAAAAGCTCTTTTATTCCTCAAAATCTCCTTTTCTATCAGCCCGGCAATACGGTAGGCTTCATCGTATTCATCCATTGCTTCTATAAGAGTTATAGGTTCACCGTTTTCATTATTTGACCACAGAGTTTTATCTGCTCTGTTTTCATTATTTCTGACAACCTCAGTGGCAGCTTTTAGAATAACCTTTGTTGAACGATAATTTTGCTCAAGCTTAAAAACCTGACAATCAGGGAAAGCCTCATCAAACCTCAGAATATTCTCTATCTCCGCACCTCTCCAGCTATAGATGCTTTGATCATCATCTCCTACTACACAAATCCTCCTGTGCTTTCGTGCAAGAGCATTCACAAGGTAAAATTGAGGTTTATTCGTATCCTGGTACTCGTCAACAAGAATATACTGAAAAATATTTCTGTACTTCTCAAGAATCTCAGGATAAGAGTCAAAAAGCTTCAATGGATATAGCAACAAATCGTCAAAGTCCAGAGCGTTCGCTTGTATAAGCGCCTGCTGATAGAGATTATAGCACTTTTTTATAAGTTCATCCCTAAACCGA
>QNCQ01000309.1 GCA_003645825.1 Fidelibacterota bacterium | reverse complement strand
TTGATAAGGATTGTGTGATTTTGATAAATCAGGTATCTTTTGGAAATTTTATGTGATAGAGAGATTGACTGAAATTAGCTGAAAGTTATTACAGAGAAAGCAGGGTTTGTTGACCCTGCTTTTTCTATGTCCGAGGCGCTTCCCTAGAATCGTGTGTAGCTTTTTGCTTGACAATAATTTTTTCTTGTGTTATAATCCGCACTTATTTAAAAGGAGAGTAAAATGGATTTTTTAGAGCTCGTTAAGAAAAGGTTTAGTTTAAGGAAGTATTCTTCGAAAAAAATTGACAGGGAATTGATAGAAAAATGTCTGGAGGCGGCCAGGCTTGCGCCGTCTGCGTGCAACTCCCAGCCCTGGTATTTCATCGTGGTTGATGATGAAAAGTTAAAAAATGATCTTGCTGATATAGCTTTTTCCGGAATATACTCGTCGAACTCATTTGCTAAAAAGGCCCCTGTTCTTGTGGTTGTAGTTAATGAGAAATCGAACTATGTGGCGAGGGTTGGGGGATTTCTGAGAGGTACACAGTACAGTTTAATTGATATAGGGATTGCAGTTGAGCATTTTGTATTGCAGGCTCAGGAACTTGGAATTGGTACCTGCTGGCTTGGTTGGTTTAACGAGAAAGGGGTAAAAAGATACCTGGGAATTCCAAAGTCTAAGAAGGTGGAGGCAATAGTTTCTATGGGATATCCTCCTGAGGGGGTTGTTCCCGGAGAGAAAAAAAGGAAAAATCTGGATGAAATAAGAAAATATTTTACAGGAGAGAGGTAAGAGCCATGCCAAATTCATATTTGCCAAAAATTAGAAATATAGGTCTGGTTGCTCATATCGATGCAGGTAAAACAACAACTACTGAAAGATTACTATTCTTCACAGGAAAAACCTATAAAATCGGAGAGGTACATGATGGACAGGCAGTAATGGACTTTTTGAAGCAGGAACAGGAGCGTGGGATAACCATTTCCTCTGCTGCAATTACCACGAGCTGGAAAGGACATCAGATTAACATTATTGATACACCAGGGCATATAGATTTTACGATAGAAGTTGAGAGGTCTCTCAGAGTTCTCGATGGGATTGTCATGATATTTTGTGCTGTTGGGGGAGTTGAGCCTCAGAGCGAGACAGTTTGGCACCAGGCGGATAAATACAAAGTCCCTCGTATTGCGTTTGTCAATAAAATGGATAGACAGGGAGCAGACTTCTTTCATGTTGTGGAGATGATGAATGAGATGCTGGGTGCTAATGCGATTGCTTACCAGTTACCCATCGGAAAAGAAGGTGATTTCAGTGGTATGATTGATTTGGTGAATATGAAGTATATTACATATAAAGACCTGGATATGTTTGTTGAAGCAATCCCTGAAAGTTTTGAGGAAAAAGCCCTTGAGTATCGGGAATACATGATTGAAAAGCTTGCTGACTTTGATGAAGAACTGATGGAAAAATATCTTAACGATGAGCGGATAACAACTGAGGATATAAAGAGGGCTACAAGGCATGCGGTGCTATCATTGTGTGTCACCCCTGTGTTCTGTGGCTCTGCATTTAAGAATAAAGGATGCCGACCTCTTTTGGATGCGATAGTTGATTATCTTCCTTCACCGATTGATAGAGGAATTATTACGGGTAACGATGTGAATAATCCCGAAACAGTAATTTCGAGGATACCATCCGTTACAGAACCGTTTTCTGCTCTTGCCTTTAAGATTACCAATGATATTTATGTGGGGCAGCAAACTTTCATAAGAGTTTATTCAGGGGAAATAAAGACAGGGGATCTCGTTTTAAACTCGACAAAAAATAAGACGGAAAGAATTGGAAGAATACTAAGAATTCACGCGGATGAGCGGGAGGAAGTTTCAGTCTTAAAAGCAGGTGATATAGGGGCATTGATAGGAACCAAAGTAACCACAACGGGTGACACTCTTTGTGATCCAAACAACCCTATTATTCTGGAGAAAATTCATGTACCTGATACTGTTATTGATCTAAAGGTTGAACCTATGACGCCAAAGGAAAGAGAAAAACTTTCATTTGCTCTGAATAAGCTTTCTCTCGAAGACCCTTCTTTTAAAGTTAGGTTTGATGAGGAAACCGAGGAAACTATCATCTCAGGCATGGGGGAATTGCATCTTGAAATAATAGTTGATCGTTTAAAGACAGATTTCAACCTTGATATCAAAGTTGGACAGCCAGCTGTGGCGTTTCGTGAAACAATTACAGAAGAATTCAGGCATGAATACAAGTATAAAAAACAAACAGGAGGTAGAGGACAATACGCTCACATAATTTACCGTATTGAACCTAATCCTGATGGTGGGCTGGATTTTGTAAACCATGTTAAGGGAGGTAATATCCCGAAAGAGTTTATACCAGCTATTGAAAAGGGCTTTATGGAAATTGCTGAGAAAGGTGTATATGCGGGTTATCCCCTGGTTGATGTTAGATTCGTTCTTGTAGATGGTTCCTACCATCCTGTTGACTCAAGTGATATGGCTTATAGGATTTGTACTATTCAGGCCCTGAAAGAATCAATAGTAAAAGCTGGTCCACGACTTCTTGAGCCAATAATGAAAATAGAGATAAATACCCCTGATGAATATATGGGTGATATTATCGGTGATATAAATCGTAGGAGAGGAAAAATTGAGAAAATGAGAAGGTACAGAAAAGGCTCTCAGAAACTTACGGGCACTGTTCCGCTGATGGAGATGTTTGGATATGCTTCTACGTTAAGAACTCTCTCAAGTGGACGGGCAAGCTATTCTATGGAGTTTTTGCGTTATGAATTGCTTCCACCGAATATCGAAGAGAAGATTGTTGAGGAATCCCGAAAGAGGAAAAAATAGAAAAGTAATTTTTTTTAACATAAGTAAGAAATTGATGTCTTAATTATCGTAGATGATGAGCAAATCGGTTGTCTATTAAGCTTTTAATCTGGTAGTTGTATTAATTCTAAGATC
>QNCQ01000308.1 GCA_003645825.1 Fidelibacterota bacterium | reverse complement strand
TCATCCTGTAGTTCAAGAGCTTCAAAAATGTCGTCGGTGTAGTTGACCGGCAACAAAGTAGAGTTGGTGTAAAAAGGTTCTGCTCCGTTTTTGTATTCTTCTTCATTAGCACAAATTATCAAAGGATATTTTTCTTTATCAATACGAGCCAATCTGTAAGAGGTGCCTTCAGCCGGCGTTGCTTCGAGATTATAGTTGTTTCCCGTTTCCTCTTGAAACTCAAGGAGTTTGTCTCTCATGAAGTCGAGGACTTTAAGAGTGAACTCCTTACCCTCACTTGATGCTACGTTTTTATTCAGAAGGTTTAGACAGGCTTCGTTCATTCCAATGAGTCCAATTGTTGAAAAGTGGTTTTTCCAGTATTCACCAAACCGCTCCTTTATATTGCGCAGGTAGTGTTTAGCATAAGGATAAAGGTCTCCGGCGGTAAATCTTTCGAGGACTTTTCTTTTAATCTCAAGGCTTTCTTTCGCTAATACCATTAGCTTTTCAAGTCTTTCGAAAAATTCTCTTTCGTTACGGGAAAGATAACCAAGCCTTGGCATGTTTATCGTTACCACGCCGATACTTCCCGTAAGTGGGTTGGCTCCAAAAAGCCCCCCGCCTCGTTTGTAAAGTACCCTTGTGTCAAGACGCAGGCGGCAACACATCGATCTTGCATCTTCAGGATTCATATCTGAATTGATGAAATTTGCGAAGTAAGGAATCCCATACTTCGCAGTCATTTCCCAAAGAGCTTCTAGATTTTCACTATCCCAATCGAAATCTTCTGTGATGTTGTATGTGGGAATAGGAAAAGTAAAAACTCGCCCTTTTGCGTCGCCTTCCATCATAATTTCAAAGAACGCTCTGTTGAAAATGTTCATTTCTTCTTGAAACTCTGAATAAGTTTCGTTTTGTAGTTCTCCGCCTATTACCACAGGCGTATTTGCGAGATTGGGAGGAGCGGTTAAATCTATTGTGACATTGGTGAATGGAGTCTGAAAACCGACCCGGGTAGGAACGTTGACATTAAAGATAAATTCCTGAAGTGCCTGTTTTACTTCCTTATATGATAAATTGTCATAACGTATGAATGGAGCCAGAAGTGTATCAAAATTTGAAAAAGCCTGTGCGCCTGCAGCCTCTCCCTGAAGGGTATAGAAAAAGTTTACAATTTGTCCAAGCGCGGATCTGAAATGTTTTGCAGGTTTGCTTTCTACTTTTCCTGGAGCACCTTTAAATCCTTCGAGCAATAGATCATACAGGTCCCAGCCAACACAGTAGACAGAAAGTACCCCTAGATCGTGTATATGGAAATCTCCCTCTATATGTGCTTTTCGTATTTCAGGAGGGTATATTTTATTCAACCAGTAAACCTTGCTTATTTCTGAGGAAATGTAATTATTGAGCCCCTGAAGAGAAAAGCTCATGTTGCTATTTTCGTTCACTTGCCAATCAATCTTTTCGAGATACTGATCAACGAGGTCGACATTTGCTTTGGCTGTAATTTCCCGAATCCTTGCATGTTGCTCACGGTAAATGATATATGCTTTTGCGGTTTTTTTATACGGAGAAGTTAAAAGTACTTCCTCAACAATATCCTGGATTTCTTCGACAGAAGGAATATCATCACTTATGGCTTGCTGCGCAAGATTGAGGACCCGAAGTGTTAGTTTTTTGGCAATGTCTCTGCCGAATTCACCTGTAGCCTGCCCCGCCTTCGAAATGGCATTTGTTATACGTTCGGGATCAAACTTCACAATTCTGCCATCTCTCTTCCGTATTTTTTCGAACATGGTTTCACTCCCTTTGTTGTTTTCAGTGAGGGGGATAACAGTTTGCCATAAAAAAGCATTTCGATCGCAATATTAATTTCAACTACGTTTTATTTTAACTATGCAAATGCATTTAGTCAATACTTTATTTGGGTGTATTGCCTGTCTGGGGTACAATATTATGTATTTTTAGCAACATGGTAGAGGTGAGTAATTGGATTAGATGGTTTTAGTGTTTTGAGGAAGAGAGATTGTGTTGCAACTAAGGAGCCGAATTGCGAATTGTTCAGGCTTAGTATTGTTCAGTTTTTTATATTAAATGATTAAATGGATTGGGTAAGCTAAGGATAGACCGGGATATGTGAATTAACTGTTCATTTTGAGGGCTCACATAACTTTTTGACATTTTACAGAAAAATTTTTATTATTTCTATCGAAATGAAAAAAGGGAGGGGAAATGAAAAACCTGTTTGTGATCGCATTGATCATTGCAGTTATTACTCTCGTCATGGGTGTCATCACCCAACTCGTAGGACATTCGCTGATAATTTCCGCTGCTGGGTGGAATGAGCTGACTCAGACTTTTCTGCTATTTTCTGCTGTTTTTGGGATATGGGATATTGTGAGGAAAAAGGAGTAACGTCCCGATTTCTCTCCTCACAAGAAAAAGGCCCTGAAACCTGGAAGGTTCAGGGCCTTTTGATTAGCTCCTGGTAAGAACCTGAAGCGTTATTCCTTCTTCATAAAGTTGAAAGCCAGAATGGAAGAAATAGAATAAAGAGCACAGATGCCACAAAATCTCAGATAGCTGATTGGCTTAAGGCCAAAAATCTCAAATCCGATTAACTTTGCCAAAATACCCACAATGAGCACTACTATGCCCACATAGAAAAAAATCAGGAAAAGTGTTTTGAAACTCATCTTCCCCTCCCCTCTTTTGATAATTCTTGCACACAACTTAATTTACTAATTTTGAAACCATAAGCAAATCACTTCCTAATTTCCGATATAGTGCGCGAATGAACATGTTAGAATTTATTCAAAGAGTTTTTTTGGGGGTGAGGCAGTGTAAATTTAATTGTGTCTGTTGAGATAAATTATAAGAGCAACCTCCTGTGTAATTTGAATTTGAGGAGAGAGAAAGAAGACACTGGAGGTTATCTTATGTTTATTTCTTTCTTTATTTCTCTTGCACAACCTGCATAAGGTATTTT
>QNCQ01000307.1 GCA_003645825.1 Fidelibacterota bacterium | reverse complement strand
TCTTTTCCTATTTCATGCAGGTCTCCCTTTACCGTCCCAACCGCTATTTTAAGCCCGGCTTTTCTTTTTCTTTCATCACCCATAAACGGTTTTAGAAAGTTTAACCCAGCCTGGAGAGCCCTTGCAGAAAGAAGCATTTCACTTACATAAATCTCATTCCTGGAGAATTTCTCCCCTACTTCCTTTACAGCAGGAATCATAACTCTATCTATCAGGTCAATCACGCTGACCCCAGATGTTACCCTGTTTTTTAAAATCGTTAGAACAGACTTTTTATCGCCAAGCAACACAGCATTGTACAGGCTATCCTTTTCGGTAGTCACCTTTCAAACCCTATTCTTTTCCCTGGAACGAGCATAGAACAACCAAAATATAGCAGATATATAACATACTGCAACTGTGTATCAAAAATTTGCCACACATATATTAACTCTTCTTCAAATTTTCTATCTTCCGTTTCACCAGCTCTTTCAATCCATCAACAGTTTCTTTCTTTATCACATCATAAGGTATTGGTTTGCCGATGTTGAGTTCCACAGACCCTGGAGTTACATTCCAGTCACCTTTCTTTTTCACCTTATATAATCCACTTATTGCCACTGGCAATATATCAACCCCAGCTTCTTTAGCAAGAAAGAACGCCCCTTTCTTAAAGTCCCTTAACTTCCCATCAAGAGTTCTCTCACCCTCGGGAAAAATAATCACAGATTTCCCTTTCCTGACCTCCTCACAAGCTCTTGCGAGACTTTCCTTTGCCCTTCTAAGATTTCCTTTTGTGATAGGAATGTTCCCCCATTTTTTCGTAAGCCAACCCCAGATTGGCCAGGAAAAATGTTCATCAAGCTCAACCGCTACAAAGTATAGAGGAATGTATCCTGCACAAATAAAAACATCCAAAAGGCTTTCATGATTACATACTATCAGATACTCCTTCTTGCGATCAATATTTTTAATACCTCTAACCTTCACTCTCACACCTATGGAAGCAAGAAGTGCTCTGCTGAGCGTACCAAGAAGACCTCGAAGATGAACCGGCCTAAAAAACCTAAGTCCTACAAAACCAAGCAGGGCTATAAGAGAAAAAACAGCCACCCCAATTGCCCAGAGAATAATATTTCTTAAGACTCTAACCATTCCCTTAGAAAATAAATCGATACAGGTCAATAGGGCAAGAAAATTCTTGTGGGTGTAAAATTTAAATTAATGTAGAACTATAAATTGAAACTGAAGAGTGAAACTTATAAGGTAGTGGGGTAGTACACCAGTAGAAATAAATTGGGTATGTAGCTATGACGGATTGCAATAACCTCAGAGAATTAAGAATCAAAAAGGGGAGAATGGAAATTCAGTTATTGCAAGAAGACTGAATAAAACCGGAGACGACAAAGTAATTTTCAAAAAGGCAGGGGACAAAACCTGGAAATCCTGGTCGTTCCCTATCAGGAGAAGTACAACTCGCCAGAAAAGATCCCCTATAGGACAACAATCATAATGCAGGGTGCAGAAACTCAAATTCTAAACTCTCGTTTTTACCCTGCCATACCTTTTAAACCAACATGCTAAATCTTTACAGGATACTCCAAAGAGTCCAATAACGCTTGTTTTTAGATAGGGTTACATTTAAATTTTTGGTGAAAATTTATTATTTGAGAATGAAAAAGGTCATTTCAATAGCAAATCAAAAAGGGGGAGTAGGTAAAACAACAACGGCTGTGAACCTCGGTGCCTGCCTTGGTGTTTCGGAAATCAAAACCCTCATTGTGGATATTGACCCTCAGGCAAACGCAACCCTTGGACTTGGAATCAACCATAAGGAGGTTTCAACCAGTATTTATGAAGTTCTAATCAATCAGGCAGAGATAGAAAATTCTATCGTTAAAACCGAAATTCCGTTCCTCGATCTTATACCATCCGCCACAAGACTTGTAGGGGCTGAAGTCGAATTTGTTGAAGTTCCAGATAGGGAATCAATCCTGAAAAAACACATAAACAAAGTAAAAAACGAATACGAAGTCATCATAATTGATTGTCCTCCTTCGCTCGGCCTCCTCACAGTCAACGCTCTAACCGCCTCGGATTCTGTACTCATCCCAATCCAGTGCGAATACTTTGCAATGGAAGGTTTAGCCCAATTATTGAACACAATCAGACTCGTTCAAAAGAGTCTAAACAGAAACCTCCAGATAGAAGGTGTCCTTCTCACAATGTTTGATTCACGATTAAAACTCTCTCACGAAGTAGCTGAACAACTTAAGAGTCATTTCGGGGATAGGGTCTATGACACTATCATCAGGAGAAACGTAAGGCTGGGAGAAGCTCCGAGTTTTGGCAAACCTATAATTCTTTACGATGCAAATTCCATGGGAGCACAGGACTATCTTAAACTTGTAGGAGAAATACTGGAAAGAAATGGGCAAAAGATTAGGTAAAGGAATAAGTGCAATTATACCAGAGCTACCTACTAACGTAGATGTTGAATACAGGATTGCCGAAATAGAAGTCGAAAAAATAAGAGCAAATCCCCTGCAGCCAAGGAGAGATTTCAACGATTCAAAGATGGAAGAGCTCAAACAATCGGTAAAAGAAAAAGGAATTATCCAGCCGATAACGGTACGTGCTATTGGAGACGGATACGAACTGATAGCAGGAGAAAGACGTCTTAGAGCAGCAAGAGATGTTGGCCTGAAAACAATTCCCGCCTACGTAATCCCGGTGAATACCGATGTGGAAATGGTAGAATTAGCGCTTGTGGAAAACCTCCAGAGGGAAGATTTAAACCCCATTGAGGAAGCAACCGCTTATAAAATACTCTCAATGACATTTAATCTCTCCCACGAGGAAATAGCGAAAAGAGTTGGAAAAGATAGATCAACTATAACAAACTCATTAAGGCTTTTGAACCTTCCGGAAAAGATAAAAGAGGATTTGAAAAATGGGATTCTTTCACAGGGACATGCCCGTCCCCTGCTTGCTATAGATGACGAG
>QNCQ01000306.1 GCA_003645825.1 Fidelibacterota bacterium | reverse complement strand
TTCCTTCAAGGTACGCATGTTGGAACCAGCTCAGACCTTAATGGTTTTTTTGTATTAAGAGGCATAAAGCCTGGGAAATACATCTTGGTATTGTCCCATATTTCATACAGCCAAAAAGAGCTGAAGATAAGTCTTTCTTCGGAGGACTTATACCTCGGGAAAATAGAACTGGAAAGCAGAATTATAAAAGGTAAAGCTGTCATCGTAACGGCAAAAAAGGAGGCCATTATTTCCAAGGAAACTTCCATATCTACCTATCAGATCAATCCTGTAATTTTACAGGAGCTTCCGCAACTTAACCAGGATATCTTCAAAGCTCTTAGACTCTCACCAAGTGTAACTATTTCCGATCCCCTCTCTCCACAGCTATACATAAGAGGAAGTGATCCCGGAGAGAACCTGGTGCTTCTTGACGGAATGACGATCTATAATCCTCAACATTTTCTTTCAGCTGAAGCCATATTTAATCCATACTCTATTAAAGATATAACTTTTATGGTCGGGGGATTCCCTGCAAGATACGGAGGAAGGAACTCTTCGGTGCTTGCAATAACGACACGGGATGGGCATAAAAGCGAAGTACACGGAGAATTCAGCCCCTCAGTAAATGGAATCTCAGCGGCTGTTGAGTTTCCAGTCTCTCCAGCAATAACCTCTATGTTTTCCGGCAGAGTTTACTCTGACCTTATCTATCGATTCCTGATGGGTTCTCCAAACATCCTCGCAGATTACAATTTTACAATAACAAAAAGAACAGAGAGAAGTAAGCTCAAATTATCCTCCTTCTATGCGAGAGATTTCCTTAAATGGAATGCAAAACATCTATTTATCTTCTTTCCTGAAGAGTGGGATCAGGACTTTGAAGAATTATTTAAGACTTCTACAGCAAATCTTGCTACAGGAATCAGATACCACTTTCTCATAACCCCCAGGATTCTTTTGGATGTTCACAGCTATTACTCTCAGTGTAGATCTTACAACAAAAGCATTCTGAAACAAAGGGTCGAGGAGGTATACATAAATCTAAATTCCGAGTACGACAATAGAGTTTCAGAGCTCAGTATAAAACCAGAGCTAACCCTGTTTGCTTTTACTCGCCAGACTTTCAAACTTGGTTTTGATATTAAAAGATATCAGTTCATTAATAAATACATTGGCTACCAGAATAAGCATTTCACTCGCAAGGAAAATTTCGATATCCGTGCTTTCTACTTCCAAAATAAAATAGACATTGGCCTTCTCTTGTTGAATGCCGGTCTGAGGTTTTCAGCTACCCAGGACTATAAAAGTAAACCCGAGGAAAGGCTCTCCTTGACCACAAATATGGGTAAAATAAAGGTGAAAATTGCCCTGGGCACATACAGACAATTAATATCAACGCTGAATACAAACAACGAAGAATTTGTCAAATTTCTTGAATACTATATTCCCCTGAGAGGCTATCCTCCTATAACAAGCAAACAAAAAATTATGGAAATAGAGTACACGGTCAGCGAACATTCAAAGCTTTCAATTTCCAGCTATTACAAAAACATGAAAAGATTATACAGAATAGTGAGTAAAAGTACCGAAATGCCTTTCAAAAATATCTTTATTGAAAGGGGAAGAGGTAGAGCATATGGAATAGAGTTTCTTGTCAGTATTAACACACCTAAACTCGTTAGCTGGATATCCTACACTTATTCAAGAGGTTTTAGAACATTTCCATCTATCAACAATGGACGGGAATTTGCCTATGATGCAGATCAACCACACAATTTAAAGATAGCTACTATGATAATACCAAACAACTACATAACTTTCAGTCTATCAATGCAAATAGCTTCAGGATATCCAAAAACCTGGACAAACAGATACTACTGGTATTTTCACTACGACCCATATACAAATGATATCTCAATCTCGCCTTCTTTTCTTACACCTGAAAAGAACAACGTCAGATTTCCCCCGCGAGTTGTTCTGGACATAGGTCTTAAAAAAAGACTAAGAATGGGCTTTGGTGCATACCTCGCCGATTTTCTGCAGGCAAAAGAAGCAATATTAAATTTTACCGTAAAAAATGTACTGTTTCTCTATAGAAATCCATATTGTTATGCATACATACCTGGTTATGGATATTACGGCTTCGCAGTTAATTATTTTCCATCCATTCAGGCAGGCTACATTATAAAATTCTAATGGGGGAATCATGAAAAAAACAGCTGTATATTTGCTTGTAATTTTGAGCTTCCTGATGGCAGGATGCTATCTACCGAATCAGCCAGGACCATTACCTCGAGGGATAAATGAAATTAGATATGACACAAATGTCAACATTATGGGGGTCGTCAGGAATGATTCAGTACCCGGGCAATCATTTGTCTTTATGATTAACTGTTTCGATATAGAAGAAAATGCTTTTGTGGATACTTCGAATATTAAAAGTGCTATCGTGAAATTCATAGAAGAGCAAACTGGATACGAATATCAATTCACTCCTGATACTACGTTATCTGATACTTTGCCCTATGTCAAGTTCATAAGCCCTCCTTCTTTTCGGCCTATGGCTAATACCAGATACTTTCTGGATGTGACGTTTCCGAATGGAGCAAAAATCATTGACTCTGCTATGGTCCCTGGTAAACCTCAGCTCTCTATCAATGATGTTATCTTGCAAGATAACGCACTACTTATCAGGTACAGTCCTCCCATTCATTCGGCATATACTCAAATTTACATTTCACCTGATATCATTGAAGATAATCCACTACAGATATCTTATACAGATACATCCCAGATTATCCTACGAGCAAACCTGAAAGCAAATGCTTCCAATCTGCAAGGAAAACTAAGATTCGATATATACGCTTTTGACGAAAACTATCTGAAGTATCAGAAAGCTACTGAGAACCTGTTCCTCCATCAATATAATCCGACTATATCCACAGTGGATAGCGCGTATGGTTGCTACTTTGCTATGTCAGATACCTCAATAACCTTTGATATCTCAGCGAAGTAACCCTTTTCATTTTCTGCTATC
>QNCQ01000305.1 GCA_003645825.1 Fidelibacterota bacterium | reverse complement strand
TATCGCCGGTGATGGAGAAATGCTGCCAGAGTGGAAATCAGCTGTAAAATTGAAAGATTTAGACTCTTTTTTCTACTTCCCGGGTCAAATAAAAAAACAGGGAAGCTTCAAATTTTTGAATTCCTTTAGTATATGCTATAACTTATATTACAGGCATGTAGCTCCAGGAATGAAGATTTTAGAATATCTATCAACGGGAAAGCCGGTGCTATACATTGACAATCCAGAGAACAGAAAACTATTCAAAAACTTCAATAATATCCTCTGGGTGAAAGAGCACAATAAAGATTCTTTATTAGCCGCTATTAAGGAAGTTCTAAAAAACCCCACGAAATACCATGATTCCGAAGCCCCTGACAAAATCATGAAGGAATTCAGCTGGGAAAACTCAGCACAGAACATCCTAAAAGTAATTGAAAAAAGGTTATTTCCATTATATACTTAATTTTGAGCCTTGAAAGCTTAACTTCGTAAGTCAAATGTGCGGAATCACAGGAATTTACTATAAAGATAAAAATCGCAAGGTCGAAATCACGACACTGCAAAAGGCTAATGACAAAATGGTTCACCGGGGACCTGATGATAAAGGCTATCTGGTAGATGGAAATGTAGGACTGGCAATGCGTCGCTTATCCATCATTGACGTATCAGGTGGGAAGCAACCCATCTATAATGAGAATAGAGATTGTGCAATTGTATACAATGGGGAACTCTACAATCACAGAGAAATTAGAGCTTACCTTGTGAAAAAGGGGCACACATTCTCAACAAAAACCGATACAGAGGTAATAGTACATCTTTACGAGGACAAAGGACCGAAATTACTTGAATATATGAACGGTATGTATGCATTTGCTATCTGGGATAGCAGAAAGAAAAGACTGTTCTTAGCAAGGGATAGACTGGGTATAAAGCCGCTATTTTACTATGAAGACAATGAAAAATTCATCTTTGCCTCTGAAATAAAATCAATACTGGCGTACGAAAACGTAAGGCTAACAATTGATAACCTCAGCCTCTTTGACTATCTAACATTCAATTACATCCCATCACCCAGAACAATCTATAGAGAAATCAGGAAGCTACCACCTGCTTACTTTATAATAATTGAAAACAACAACACACTAATCAAAAAATACTGGGAAGTAACCCCAAATGTAGATTATTCAATAACTTTTAATAAAGCCAAGGATACATTGGAAGAACTTATATACGATTCAATTAATCTCAGACTAATGAGTGAAGTACCCCTGGGAGCTTTTCTTAGCGGTGGAATAGACTCCAGTACTATCTGCTACTTTATAACCAAATACAAACTAAAAGATAAACTAAAAACATTCTCTGTCGGTTTCGATGTCAATAATCGAGAAAATGAACTCCCATTCTCGAAAGAAACAGCAAGGAGGCTAAATACCGACCACCATACACGAATCGTTACTTATAAAGCGGTTGAGATGCTTGACGAAACTATCAAATCAATAGATGAACCAATGGCGGATACTTCGAACATCCCAACATATCTGCTATCCAAATACACCAGACAATTTGTAACCGTCGCCCTTAGCGGCGACGGTGGAGATGAGCTGTTTGCCGGGTACGAAAGACAAATCATCCTAAACATCCTTAAGAGATTCGAAGCTTTACCCTGCCCTTTTAAAGAGCTATTACAAAAAACACTCTTCAGTAAACTAAAATTCAGAGAACAGAAAGATTCCAGGATAGAATCCATAAAAAGAATTCTACACGACATTTCAACCGGATATTATCAGACTTATACCCGCTGGCTAACAAATTTCAACCCACAGATTTTAAAGTTCATCCTCACCGATGACCTATACCACCAATATACAAAATACAACACTTACAGAATAGTTGAGGACTATTTCAAACTTACTGGAGATCCTATCAATCAATCGTTGCTATTTGAGCTCAACTACTATTTGCCAGACGATCTGCTTGTAAAGGTAGACCGCATGAGTATGGCCCACTCTCTCGAAGTAAGGGTGCCATTTCTGGATCACAGGCTTGTGGAATTTGCCTTTTTTCTTCCAGTGGAATACAAAATCAAAGGAAAAACGACCAAGTTCATATTAAGAAAACTAATGCAGGGCAAACTTCCCAGAAAAGTACTGATGAAACCCAAGCAGGGATTTACCCCCCCTATAAAAAAGTGGATTTCCTCTGATCTGAAGGATTATATACATGACTCGATACTGATCAAAGACATGGATTACTTTTTCAAAAGAAAGGCAATCAACAAGTTGCTCAGTAAGCACCAACAGAGTATAAGAGATTATCAATACCAGATAGGGAATCTTCTAATTTTTCTAAAATGGTTGAACAACAACAAACAAAGAGTAAAAACTCCATGAATCTGATATTTCTAACTTCAAATTTTTGGGTAAGCCCGTGAATAAAAATTCAAAATCTGCCAAAGGACTAACATTTATCATTCCTGTTTATAACGAGGAAAAATCAATAGGCAAAGTAATTGAAGAATTATTGAAAACATTTCCTTCATCAGAGATAATTGCAGTTAACGATGGATCAACTGATTCTACAGGCGAAATATTAAAAAAATACAACATTAAGGTTATTACACATCCAACAAATAAGGGATACGGTGCCAGCTTGAAAACGGGGATCTTGGCATCAAACAATGAAAATCTAATATTCATAGATGGAGATGGACAGCACAAAGTTGAATATATACTAAAAATAATTGAAGAACTAAACACTTACGATATGGTTGTAGGTGCCCGTTCACCATCTGACTCTACATTTGGTCGGAAACCTGGGAAGCTAATCTTGAAATGGATAGCTCAAATACTCACTGGCCAAAAAATCCCCGATCTAAATAGTGGTCTTAGAGGTATTAAAAAATCGGTAATAAAAAAGTACTTACATTTACTACCCCAGGGGTTTTCTGCTTCCACAACAAATACTCTGAGCCGATGGGGGTAAGCAACTTCTCCAAACAATTTGGAAACAAGGTCATACCGGAAACAACAGTCATCTCTGATC
>QNCQ01000304.1 GCA_003645825.1 Fidelibacterota bacterium | reverse complement strand
GAGAATAATATCAGGATTCTTGTCTTTAATTGTTCTTAAAATACCACTTATGTAAGAATCTATCTCCTCGGGTCTTGTCCCGGTCCCAATGGTTAAGACCAGGGCTTTTTTGCCTTTATAACTCATTTTATCCTCCCTATTCCTTAGCTTCAATACATACAAATCCCAATGGTTGCAACACGCCATTTTTTATTAAAACTTTCCTCGTCTTTGGAAATGGACGAATAAGTCTTAATTCATTGCTATCATATTTTGTTCTACAAACTCTACAGTACAGGTTCTTTGAAAAAATCTTATGACCACGGGGGCAAAGGACACTTCCTAATACCTCACGTCTCCTCACCTTTTCCAATTCATACTCACCAAGATAATCGCCAGTCATGAACTTCCATCCGCTTCCTGCTCCAAACCTCAAAACGATATATCTATTATCCCGAGGAATTGAGTTAAGAATTTGGCGATAACTATTACACAAACTCCTGTAAATTTTTTCTCTCCCACCCGAAGTATCTGCTTCATTACTAAGTGAATCAATTTCTCTTTCTATCAACTGCCGCGTGTATGAATTGACAATGCTGGCCAGTCCAGTAAAATCTGTGGGCAGTTTATCTTTTAACCCCCCAAGCTGGTTGTTTCTATAAAAGAACTCATCAAACCTTATCTCACCATTTGCAACGGAATCCTTATCCACAACCTCAAGGTAGATAGAAGCCCTGCTCTTGAACACATTCTGGTTATCTTTCATGTAAAGTACCCTACATTCAGCGAGATTTTGCTTTAAGCTTGAAAAATAAGCATCAACTACGGCTATACTTTTCAATGGATCGCTAAAAGCATTGCTGGAAAAAACGGCCCTTGAATTTTTATGGTCTATCAGCTCATTGATAATTTCCCTTCGTAAACCCTCATTTGCGGTATTTATACAATACCAGAGAAACGCGGTTCTAATTGCACCTTTTATGGAAGAACCTGGTATAAATACTTTATCTCTCCCGTCCTTGATTAAGCTTAAGATTTGTCCAATATGTGTGTCACCCGGGATGGTGTATGTTCTTACGTGTTTCAATTTGTTCATAACGCCAGATCTTATCAATTCCCCTCGGTCAATATTCCCAGAGTCATCAAAAATGCTATTTATAAGCTCCACCTTGCCTTCATCATAAAGAATATCCACCACTTCATCTGGATCAATAATTTTTATGACATTACCCTCTGTGATAAAATCGATGTTTTTATAAAGTATCTTCCCTTCACCTATGTGAATTGGAGTTAAAGTCCTAATAGTTATTTTCATAATCATGGCTCCTGCATATTATTAATTGGAAACCCAAAGAAGCACCCATACCTATAAACATTGTGTGTAAGACCCAACTCGGGAAAAGGTTTTGAAACCAGAATTAAACTTCCACAAGGCTTAAAATTGTTTTTCATATTTAGTACAGAACCTTCCATTATCATCTTTACAGGGTTTTTCCTTAATCCCCTGGAATTATAGTCTTCAATCCAGCCTTTTCTCTCCTGAATCACATAATATGAATCTCCAAAATTAATATTTTCTGTCTCACCAATCGGGTTATAGGTGGAAAGGTTTATAAATTCACTGGATTCACCTCCTTTTACAGGCAACTGAATCTCTGATTTTTCAACCCAGAACAACCCATGCCCAATACTTCTTTCACCCCCAATACCAGTATCACCAAGAAGCCTTATCGAAGCATCAAACTTTCTTTCTATTTCATCGTTCTTAAAAATAGCAAGAAGAAACAACCCACTCTCCTTTTTGAAATGACAGCGTGTAAAGTAGTATGGAAGAGTCTGCCCTGTTATAGAATTTTTCTTTATTCTTACCACTTCTGACTGATAAATAAACCTTCCTGGCTTTTCAGATGCTGTATTTGATTCTGAGACTATAAATCTACTATCCTCTTCAAGTATAGAAACCTCGCAATTATCAACATCAGCCCCATTTAGATAGTCCAAAAATATGGAGTATTCAATAAACTTAGCTCTCTTTGCAGCTTTTAAGTCTTCACAGTTTTTAAATTCTATACTCTCTGGCTTCGGCAAAAACAAAGTCTCTTTGTAAAACGGAAATGCCGACGATATTTTGAATAAGTCAAAACCAACACTAACTGAGTCATTATCTGAAAAAAGTATCCCACGATCCTCGGGATATAGCTTCAGCCAGCAATTTACAATGGCACTAAACATTGTATCAGCATGAACAATATAATCTGAATGCGAAAGAGTAGGACTATTTGTTCCAATGTAAACTGGAGTCTTAAAATTGAGTTTATATATTTTGGTTTTCAAGACTTACCCTCCGTATAAGGTTTTGGCTCTTCACCCTTATCATATACATCGGCATCTTTATAGTAAATTTTATTAATATCGATTTTTACTTTTCCATACCCTCTTGTACCACTCCCTCCAAGATAGTCATCTTCAAGCAGCTTTATTCCTTTTTGAAGAAGGTTTATATATTTTTCCTCATTATCGTTTTCGTATATATCAATTATGAACTCAACATTAAACTTTGTACCTCTGACAACCCTCTCCATATTTCTTGGCCCTGAAATTGGCTTCGATGTCAGCCTATTAATAGCTACCTCTGTCTTGAGCTCAGTTACTTCATTTGAATTGATATTTTCTGAATTTTCAAGAAAAGCATCTCTAACAATTAGCCTTCCAAGTATTTTTTTGTCGTTGTTCTCCGAAGCCTTTGCTGATGAGCCAAAAAGCTCACAAATATCGCAACTTCCGCAATCGCATGGATTACCCCTTGTCTTACCTTCCTTTGAATAATTTCCTGTATACTTTTCGAGTAATGAACGAATTTTACCCTTTAATGAAGAGCCTGGTATATAAGGCAAACCAGAAACTGGATCTTTAACGACAGGATTATCAACTCCTCCAATGACTATTCCAACATCCGTCCCGCCAATATGTAAACCACTTAAAACCTCCAACGTGCCTTCCAAGAAAATCTTTTTTTCAAGTTTCATTTTTATCTCCTCCTATCACTTTT
>QNCQ01000303.1 GCA_003645825.1 Fidelibacterota bacterium | reverse complement strand
TTCTTTATACTTCTCAAACAAAACCTCAACTATCCTGTTTTCCTGAGATTTAAGATATTCTCTCCTCTTTTCGACCGAAAGAGCTTGAAGTTTCTTCGCTCTCCTCTTCTTCTCTTCCTCATCCACCTTCCCATCAAAATCTGCAGCAGGAGTGGACTCCCTTTCTGAAAATCTGAAAACATGAAAATAAGCAAAGGGATACTCCTTTAGATATGAAAACAAGTTTCTAAATGCTTCCAGATCCTCTCCCGGAAAACCAACAATCACGTCAGTACCAACACAAACATTTCTCCCGTGCGAAAATATCTTTTCAATCTTATCCGTAAAGTGTCGAATAGTATACCTTCTCTTCATTCTCGCCAGAATTCTATCATCCGCATGCTGAAGAGGGACATGAAAATGAGAACACACCTTCTTTTCAGAATTCACAAGCTCTATCAGCTCATCATTAATCAAATCAGGTTCAACAGAGCTCAGTCTAATTCTACCTATCCCGTCTATTTTCAAAAGCTCTTTCACGAGACCGGACAGGTCAAAGCCGCGGGATCGATAGGTACCAATGTTAATCCCTGTTACAACAATCTCTTTATAACCACCATCCACCAATTTCTTGGCTTCTTCAATACAGTCGTAAATATCCCTGCTCCTTGTATTTCCCCGAAGTCTGGGAACAATACAGTACGAGCATCTATAGCTACATCCATCCTGAACTTTGAGAAAAGCCCTCGTTCTA
This sequence comes from Fidelibacterota bacterium, assembly GCA_003645825.1. Taxonomy (GTDB): domain Bacteria; phylum Fidelibacterota; class UBA2242; order UBA2242; family B5-G15; genus B5-G15. The sequence goes on along the minus strand of QNCQ01000303.1, from coordinate 2,306 downwards.
AATTTTCTGTACACCTTTGGGGCGGAGATAAACTGCCCAAGTCCCGGATCCGAACTAACAGCAATCCCTCCCATACTGCTATTCTGACCTGTCCTCATATGTTCAATAAACTCCACAATTCTGGATTTTTCTACATTTCCGACAACGAAATCAACTCCTTTAATAGATTTAACCTCCTCAGGTACTTTCTGAGAATAACAACCAGTAACAACAATTTTAGCCCCAGGAGAAACCCGCCTGGCAAGTGCAATAGCACCCCGCGTTTTAGCTTCTGCCTGCCTGGTCACTGCACATGAGTTAATTATAACAAAATCCGCAGGCTCTTTCTTGTTAACAATCTTATATCCTCTATCAACTAATAAATCCATTAAGGAATCCGACTCGGACTGATTAACCTTACATCCAACGGTGATTACTGAAACTTTTAAAATCCTCTTCATAACTAAATTTTAAAAAACTTCCCGCTCAAATTTCTTAGTTTTAAAATATATTCTTCGCTAACCTCTATAAATCTACCTCCCTCTCCAACCCTCCAGTAAAAAACATCCTCAAATTCCCTTTTCAATATCCTGTCCCAGTATCTAACCTTGACTGATAAAAAATTCCCAATTAATACTGAAAACGACCTCCCTGGTTTTTCACAATTTTCTTCCCTGGATCAGGGCAAGGAGCAATAAATGCCCTTTTAGAATATTTCTCCTCTCTTTTAAATGCACGAGTTTGCTTTAACGCACAAAGCGAACAAATGGCAAGAATACAATTGGCCCCCGACAAAATTAAATCTGTTATTGTAATCATCTCACCTCTACTATACTCTGATCTCCTACTAAAAATCTATTTACAAATGGTTTTTCATTAGATTTTATTATTCGTACATCTTTACCTAAAAGACTACCTTCTATCCTTATATTTTGATTCCTCACGATGCACCTTTCAAGTATAATGCTAAATTCAATCTCAGAATGCTCGATCAAGCAATCATTGTAAATTGATGTATAAGGCCCTATATAAGATTCCACTATTTTGGTCCCTTTTCCAATAATCACAGGCCCCCTTATATTGCTATTAATTATTTCTGCTCCCTCTTCTATTACTACACGTCCTACTATTTTGCTATTACTATCCACTCTCCCATTTATCTCTGCCTTAATATTATCAAGCACCAACCTGTTCGCTTCGAGCAGATCTTCCGGTTTACCCGTATCCTTCCACCATCCGGTTATTTCTGAATAGGTTACTTTATAACCATGATCAATAAGATATTGATGGGCATCAGATATTTCAAGCTCCCCTCTTGCACTCGGCTTGATAGCATTCACCGCTTCAAAAATATGCTTATCATAAATGTAAATACCAGTAACTGCATAGCTACTCTTAGGCTTCTTAGGTTTTTCCTCAACCCGAACAATTCTTCCACCCTTTATCTCTGGAACTCCAAATCTCTCGGGGTCTTTAACTTTCGCAAGCACCAAATGACAGTTTGTTTTCTTCTCATAGAACTCATCTATAAATCTTTTTATTCCGCCAACGATGATATTATCCCCCAGATAAAAAACAAACGGCTCATTTCCTATAAAATCCTCTGCTATCTTCACACAGTGAGCCAATCCCAACGGTGCTTCCTGAGGAATATAGGTTATTTTAACACCAAAGCTGGTCCCGTCCCCGTAAGCTTCCTTCACCTCCTCCCCTTCCCGATTGGTAATAATACCAACCTCTTTAATTCCAGCTTCACTGACATATTCAAGAGCATAGTTCAATATCGGTTTGTTGGCTATTGGTATTAAGTGCTTATTTTGTGTATGAGTTATAGGTCTCAGGCGAGTACCATGTCCCCCGGCGGTAATTAAAGCTTTCATTTAAAAACCTCCACAATTATTCCCTTTTATAACTTTTCCAATAATATCAATTCCATCATTGCCAACAACTTCAATATTATAAATCTCTCCTATCTTAAGCTCAACCTCTTTCGGAATTTTCACAATGCAATCTATTTCAGGCGCATCCCACTGACTTCTACCGACATAAAAATTACCTTCAAGATCATCCACTATTACTTCCAGCCTTTTACCTTTCAACTCTGCTGCCTTTTCTTCCATTATCTCCCACTGCTTTTCCATTAACAGACTTCTCCTATTTTCTTTCTCTTGAGGAGGTATACTATCACCAAGCTCAAAAGCAGGGGTATTTTCCTCCGGTGAGTAAGTGAAAACACCCAGCCTTTCAAATCTGAACTCTTCTACAAAATCGAGCAGTTCCCAAAAATCCTTTTCACTTTCCCCAGGATATCCTACCAGAAGGCTTGT
>QNCQ01000302.1 GCA_003645825.1 Fidelibacterota bacterium | reverse complement strand
GATTTACACTATTTCCATTACCTACATATTTAAAGTACATAGCGTTAGTATTTGGTAGATCAAAAGTTTGGAAACCTTCCTTTTTATCACTGGTATCTTTTTTAATTAACTCCCAGTTAAAGCCATCTAATGATGAGTAAATGCTGAAATAATACTCCCTCTCATCTCCCTTATAAAAATATATCTTCATATAGTCAACCTCATAAATATCATCAAACTTAATCCACAACCAACCATTCTCTCCATATACACTCCAATACGTCTCATAATCTCCATCAACTGCATCACGTTCATTATTCTCATCAGTATCTATATCAACAATATTCTGTATAGGAATCTTAAAAATCGTCGAACACATAATTAATACAGTATCAGAAACACTCACATTTGAATTATTATCAGTTGCAACTGCCCATAACTTTATCTCTTTTGCTGGCATACTTTCAATTTTCGCCTCATACGGAGGATAATAGTCAACGGCTATCTTTTCACCATCTACAAAAAATTCCACCTTGTCAATACTCCCATCTGCGTCATATGCTAACGCTTCTACTTCAATTTGTGTACCCGGATCAAATACAGACTCGTCCTCAGGGCTTGCTATAGTTACAATGGGGGATAATTCATCTACTTCTTCATAGTTCCCTTTATACATATTGCCAGGTGGTATACGGACATTATCTTTTACTACTGCTGAAGCTCCAGATGAAACATCCACGACATATTGCTCTGGAAAATCAAGATATAAAGTATTACCATAAAATATATTGTTTCTTCCCCACACTGACTCTTTTAAATGCACCTGAAAAGCATCCTCAATAATTGAATTATTTTGTGAATATCCAACATTACCTTTTATTATAGAACAATTTCCCTTAACATCCATGAAACTATCTCCATAATTCTCTCCAGTAATACCTTCTCCATAGAATGTACAGTTCTCTACTATTGTCCCCCATGTTCCTTCTTTTATATCTACATGTTCAGCCGTCACTCCTGGACCTATTATACAATTAGAAATTAATACAAAATAATGCCTTTCATCGAATTCATCCCAATGATTGACAGCAGAACCAACATATATACCTTCCCCGTATCCAGGTATTTTGAGACCAGTATCGTATATCCTACAGTTTCTTACAATATCAAAGGAACTACCATCCCTAATATGAATACCTTCCTGCCCTACATCATGAACTTTCAAATTTTCTAAAATGACATTATTCGCATTATCTAACACCACCCCTCTCAAACCACTACTAATATCCAATCCACTTATATGCCAGTAATCTCCAGTTATGTATAGAACATTTCTCTCCTCTATGTTTGCACCCTTCAGTACAGCATATGTATCGGGGTCCGTACACGCAAATATTATTGGTTTATCCTCTAATCCATCAATATTACTATAGTAATAGGCTTCCTCGTGTCCAGAATTAAATCCATCGGAGATATACTCACCTGGTTCTACAAGTATCTTATCCCCAGGTGAAGCATTTTTTAAAGCGTTTAATATATCTTCCACAGATCTACAAATTTTTTCCTTCTGAGGACCCACATCCCACGGCATTAATGGTCTTATTACTACTGGAGTATCACTAAACTCGTCCGCTCCTATATCATAACTATCATCTCTATACTGACCATCAATATCTATATTGTAAAAGCTAAGCCCATCTACAGTAACTGCATTATCAATAACAGGACTACCTTCCTTTACATGATAGACTCCCATCTCATCTAAAACACCCATAGGGTCTACCCATGTAAACCCAGTATCAATATCTCCATGAGATGCACTACCATAAAAAATATTACTACAAAATGTTAAGTTTATTGGATTTTTTAAAATCTCAAGACATTTATTGTTATTACTCACAACTACATTATTAATAACTTGTACGTTTTTGGGAGGATAAGACGTTGAACCTAATACACCCACCGCTATGTTTTTACCTTTGTTCACGTAAAGAGTGTTATACGCTACAATACAGTCCTCCGGTCTATCATATGTATTCTGACCATTCTCTAAATCATCTTTATCCCCGGCACCAATTGCTATTGCTGCTAAGACATCTGATTGGGAGCCATCCCTTCCGATATCATCGCAATCAAAGATATAGTTTCCTATTATCTTTTGATTATCTCCATAAAACCGTATACCTCCATGTCCATTCATTATAAAATTCCCATACACATTACAACTATCCCCATGTCTCAACACTATTGAACCATTACATTCCCTTAGTGTATTCCAACGTACTGTCAGATTTGTACTTTTAACAGAAATCACCTCTGGATCCCCATTACACTCCTCAAAAAGATTATGCTCTATTATAGCATGTGAAGGATAATTCTGCCTTTTACTGTCACCATACCTAATCGCCTCTCCTCCATTAGAACCAGTAAAATAATGCCCTTTAAAGTAATTATGATCTATTGTTACATATTGACTGATACCATCTGATGGTCCATATACAACTATGAAACATCCTTCATCATACTTTGTATTAAATTCATTATGATCTATCCTTATATACTTAGACTCTCCTGTTACATATAACCAATAACTCTTACTCCCATCCTCATGAGGATCAAAATAGCAATTTGTAACTCTAATATTATTAGAACTTTCAATCTTAAAACAATTTGACTTAACTTTTTGAGTTATTTTGAATCCATTTATTTCCACATAGGAACTGTTTTTAACATAGAATGAATACTCGCCGGTAATTTCTACTCCCAAAACACTTTCTGATTTTATTACTATTGGATTTGACTCCTCACCACTTATATATGATACATATATAGGACCTTCGGATACATCGTATACCCCATTCTCTAACACAATTGTATCACCCGGCGAAGCATTACTTATCTCACTTTCAAAGTCCCTCAAATTATTAACTATGATCTCCTCACCTACAACATTGCTAAGGAAAAAGCAACTTAAAATCAAAAACAACAAACCTAACTTTTTCATTTTGCTAACCTCCATACAATGAACCAGAAATAATAACGATTTAACACCTAATTAATTTCTAGAATACTC
>QNCQ01000301.1 GCA_003645825.1 Fidelibacterota bacterium | reverse complement strand
TAATAAAGGTGAGGAGAGTATTGAAAAAATGGTTAGAAAACTTTTAGTCCTTCTAATTTTGGTTGTTATGAGAATTTCTTATGCTCAAGAGATTTCTATTATTTCAAAGGAAACTGTACCGACTGAAAAAGAGATTGTGGACTTATTGATAGAAGGTAATAAGAAGTTTCTTTTGACTAATGAAGGCAGTATAATTGAGATAATTGATGGCCAACTGATAGTCGGTCCAAAAGACCAGTTTAAAAAATTTTATGATCGCAAAACGAAAAGTGACTTACCTCAAGATTTTGATTTAGATCGCTACAAGTTCTTAACAAGTGGGGATGGTGTTTACTACGGTTGTATTTTTGATTGGTCGTACTCCAGTCGAATTGTTAAGGTTGATCCGCTTGGAAGGAAAGAGGAATTTTTTTGTTATTTAAAAGGTATCCCTGGTGGTATGTTTTTCGCAAATGGGGCTTATTGTGTTTAAGTAATCATAACAAAGAAATGTTACTAATGTTGATCTTAACGGGCATTTTGTTAAGACTTCCGGTGGGACAATTATAGTGGAGTCTGGTGCTGGTATTAGTCCGTGTATCAGGCTAGTAGAGGGATCATCTGTGGCTTTCTGTGGGACATTGAAAAAAGGCTTGACAAAAAACTATGGGGGGGTAAATTAATGAACGTAGAGGGTAAAACTGGGAGTGAAAAGTTGTCTTGGAAGAGGAGTTTTGGGTGGTTTGATGGGATAGATGCTTTTGTTTATGAAGTTATTTCTGCGGGTTTAGAATAAGGGATGGAGGAATTAAAGGTATGTTAGGATTTAAAGGGGAGGGATCTAAATTCTATAGCATTTTTATATTTTTTAGGAAGGATTACATAGTTAGAGCTGTTGCGATAATATTTGTTTTGCTGTTGGGTAGTCAGCGTTTGTTTTCGAAGGAGTTTTCTGGAAAGACTTTTCCAGGTTTAAAGGCTGGTTCGAATATATATTTTGATAAAACCTTTCTATGGAATTCAGATGGTGAGGATGAGAAAGGTGAGTTTGAGCGGGAGTTTTACAAAATTGAAGTTGGTGTGGTGGATAGATTTATACGGCGCAGTGAGATTCTGGAGGAGAAAGGTCATTCAGGTTTCGGTTTGTTTGTAGAACCTTATTTTACGAAATACATTTCGATGAAATTTCAATTAAACCATTGGAGAATTCATTATTCAGAGAGTATTGAACGTTTAGAAAGCTTAAGAGGTTATAAAACCTCTTTCTGGCGTTTAAATATTCTATTGAAAATAAACGCCTATGTATTAGGTCAGATGGTGTACCTACAGGCTGGATGTGTTAGTGGTGCAAAATTTCTTGATGATCATGTTAAGAGATACGATGGATTAATCAAATACGGAGGTATAAATTTAGGGTTAGGGGTCAAATTATTTTCACACGATAAGGTAAGTGTTTATCTTTCTCTGGAGGGAAATTCAACTGGGAGATATAGTCTTGTGGACAGTGATGAATGGGATAGTAATCAGGAAATATGCTTATATATCGCGTGTAACGTAAAAAAGAAGAGATCAGATTAGAGGTAATCATGAAGAGATTTATTTTAATTCAATTTATTGTTGTCTTTTTGATTAGCCATATTTGTGCATATAATGATGAAACTCACCAGTACATTGTAAGAGAAGCTTATAAATTGTTAAAATTGCAGGTGCCACCGATAGAGGAGACTGATCTCGCAAATCACGTTGGAGATAATGAGAAGGGTGATGGGCCATGGCTGGAAGGTCTTATTGTAACTGGAGCTGCAAGAGAGGATTATGAAGATCCCCTTTATTGCTATGGTAATAGCGGACTTTTTGAACTTGAACTTAGTCACCAAACGACATTTACTCATTTCTGGCTTCTGATTTAGGGGATGATCACAAATGGAATTACTTGGGCTATGATTAGGAGAATTGTTTTCAGAAGGCAAAGGCATATCTTTATGGTGAGCATGATATTTTTATTAGTGTCTGGACTGATTTTGCTAATGGTATTGCCGGGAGATATATACAATATGAGGATTTGTTTGATTTTTTCAACACAGGGGATTGCTATATTACAGGATATGCTGATTTACAAGGAGCCAAATATTCCACCTATGAGCACGTTAACCTGAATATAGAAGTTGCGAGATTATGGGCTTACGAAATATTGGGGAGAGTATGTCATTTACTTGCGGATGCGGGAGTGCCAGCACATGCACATAATGATCCTCATCCATCTTTAAGTATACCTATGGCTGATGATGAATTAGGTGATCCTGATTCCTATGAACAACATATGGTGGATCATTGTTACAACTGGACATATGAGAATGCTTTAGATGCAGGTGGTATATTCTTTGATATATTTAGCTATGATGGTCCTCTAAGATTTCTGTTTTACACATCGAATCAGATTGCTGACTTTTTCCCGAGTGATGATGTAAATGGTAACAATAATGTAGAATATTCATATGATGGCGACTATTATGCTGAATTAGAGGAGATAATTAATAGTCTTGGAGAACCTCCTACGACAGTAAATCCATCCCAGATTGCAGATGTTGCTTTTGTTTACACTATAAGGGCGACAGCGACTCTTCTTTATTGGTTTGCGGTGGAAACTGGTCAAATACCAAGGATTAATCAGATATTATCTGGAGATACAACACTTACTGATGACATAGAGGTTTCTGATGGGTCTGCGATTCTGGTATCAACAGATGCTATTCTCAATCTCAATGGTCATAGGATAATAAGTGATGGTGGTATTGTTATCAGTGATGGTGCAGTTATAGATCCTGATATACGTCTTTTGTCGAGTAATGGAATGCTTATAGGACTTTACCCGGATGTGGTTTCAGCTCTGGGAGATGCTTTACCTGGTCAGGTAGTGGAGTTACGGAAGCTTGATTTTGGTAGAGATGTTTATGTGACGTCTGGTAAGATGCTCAGGGTCTGGTCTGGAGCTTCTATCAATCTTAATGGTCATGTAGTAAAATCCACCGGCGGAACAATTATAGTGGAGTTTGGTGCTGATATTAACCCGGATATCAGACTGG
>QNCQ01000300.1 GCA_003645825.1 Fidelibacterota bacterium | reverse complement strand
TGTTGAACATCTGCTCAGCAACCCAACAGGGAGGTTCTTCGCCGTTGTACTTTCCTTTCGGATAGACAACCATCCTGGTTTCTTTGGTGATTTTTTGTCCCTCCTCAAAAAGCGCTAGAGCCATACTCATTAACTCAGGATTTGTCACGATGAGGAAATGCTCACCGGCTTTCAAGCTCATACATTGTTCAAGAGCTACCTTCGCTGACTTTAGCAAATCATCTCTATTAGACATAACTTAAACTCCTTTATCAACTCTCAGAATTTTCATAAAATCTTTCACATTCCCAAACTTTTCAAAGTTGTAAATAGCTTCCTTAATCTCTTTTTGTTTAACCTCAGATAGCATATCTGCACTCAAAGCATTAAACTTATCCGTAAGCTCATCATCTGTCATTGGTTCCCTTGGATCACCCTTGGGATATTCCAGATATTGAGAATACTCTTCTCCATCAACAGTTTTTATTATCACCTCCGAAGGCTGTTTCGCCGGAAATAGCTTCTCAAATTCCTCACTTGCAACGCCCTTTATCTTATTTATAACATTCCAGACTCTCTGATCTTTCAGTTTTTCCTCGCTAAATGATTGAACAGTTACTTTTCTATCCACTATAGCTACTGCTATGCAATAAGGTAAACTATGATCAGCTGTCTCCCGGGAAGTAGGTTTATACTTGTGAGGATCAAAAAGAATATCACAAGCTCTCGCAATCGTTTTTATAGTAACCTCTCCTACATCTTCTGGCTTAATGTCATTTTCCTTGACAAGTTTTAACACAGCAGAGAGATGCGTATGAGTAAGGGCCTCTGTGGGAAAAGCCTTCATAGAACACTCGAGTATTTTAAATTTCTCCCCAAGGCCATCGAACAATTCACTTTCATCCCATTCAGGTCCCATAACATCCATCAATCCTTCTTTCCCTTCAAAAATCTCTTCGGTACCTGTATAACCCTCTCTTGCAAGTAAAGCTGCAAAAACTCCTGTATGAACGGACATTGGATCAACTGTATTTTTCATCATCGTCAGTTGCCCTGCCGTAGCACATCCAAGTGTAAAGTTATGCATCCCACCAATGCCGATAGCATTTACCATCTGATCCACATTTAGGCCAAGGAGTTTTCCAGCAACAACTGGTGACACAAACTGAGTAATGGAAGCGTGGTGCCACTTCCTTTCTCTTAAACCAGGCACAGCAAACTCACACAGCCTCTGTTCAAACTCGTACGCCAAGACTATGGCCGTGATAACATCCTTGGCAGAAGTTGACATTTTCTCACCAACTGCAAGAGCAGCAGGGATCAAATCACTGGGATGCGATGGGTCCTGCTTCCAGTAAATGTCATTAAAATCCAGAGATCTCACCATAAGCGAGTTCATAAGCGTAGCATTAACAGCCGGTAATTCATCTCCAAAACCTATTATAGTTGCTTCCTTATTCCCGCCGATGTCCGTTAGTACTTTGTACATAGCACGCACATCTCTTGTATTCATTGCACCGTAAGCACACCCTATTGAGTCGAATAGAAATCTCTTTACCTGATAAACCACCTCATCCGGCAAATCGCTATAATTCAGACTTACAGCAAATTCAGCAATTCTCCTTGAAATGGAGCTCATAGTACCTCCTTCATTTATGTAATTATTACACTTTTGTTATCTTTACAAATTCTTAGCCACCTCCTCCGCCATTTCAAGAGTAGTATTCGTACCGCCCATATCATAGGTCCGAACTTTCCCCTCCTTTATAACTTTGCTAACTGCAAAGTCCATCCTTCCTGCTTTATCAGTCTCCCCCAGCCATTCAAGCATAAGCTTCGATGCAAGTATCATAGCTATCGGATTAACCTTATACTGCCCCGCATACTTGGGTGCAGAACCATGGGTGGGCTCGAAAACAGCATAATTATCACCTATGTTGCCAGCACATGCAAACCCTAATCCCCCAACAAGTTGAGCAGCAAGATCGGAAAGTATATCCCCGAACATATTCTCTGCAACAAGCACTTCATACTTCTCCGGATTTTTAACAAGCCACATACACTGGGCATCTATGTTCGTCTCCTCGAGCTCAATATCAGGATAGGACTTGGCTATCTCTCTCGCTGTTCGTATCATCAGGCCACCGGTCTCCCGCAGAACATTGGGTTTGTCAACTACCGTCACCTTCTTTTTCCCCATTTTCTTTGCATATTCAAAAGCTGCCTTTATAATTCTCTCACATCCTCTTCTCGTCATAATTCGACTCGAAAAAGCAATATCGTCCAGTTTGAAATTCTCAAACTTTTTCATCTTGGGATGAGAGTTAAGGAGTACTTTAAACACCTCTTCTGGCATCGGATAAAATTCAACACCGGAATACAACCCTTCTGTATTCTCACGAAAGACTGTAATATCAATATTCTCCCTCAGGTTTAATGGATTCCCGGGATACGCTTTACACGGTCTCATATTCACGTATAAATCAAACATCTGTCTCATGTTTACGATAGGACTAAAATACTCCAAGTCCTTTCCCTGCAATTCAGGGGCTAGCTCTCTCGCTGCCTCCTCTTTTGGCTTGGAAGTTATGGCTCCAAATAAAGCACAATCGGTTTCCTTCAGTATTTTAATAGTCCTATCAGGCAAGGGATTTCCCTCCTTTTTCCAGAACTCCCAGCCTATATCACCGTAAACATACTCTGCATCCAGCCCTACCTTGTTAAGAACTATCATCGCAGCTTCAACAACTTCTTTTCCTACTCCATCACCTGGCAACACTGCCACTCGATACCTGGGCATATCTCCTCCTCCCCTTGTCTTTTAATAATAATACATTGGATCAATGTTTACCACAACCTCAAAATCAGGATATAACTCTCTCAACTTCGATCTAAACCGCCCGATAATACCATCCACTTCTTTAGAATGAGGATTACTTACAATTACATCGAATAAAATTACCTTATGTCTTTCCCTATCCACTACTCTAAGATCATGGTATTCCCTGATCAGATCGTTCTCATCTACGAAAGCCTTTATTTTACTTTCTATCTTCTTAACTCTCTCACTATCAGTATCAACAGGATCAACATG
>QNCQ01000299.1 GCA_003645825.1 Fidelibacterota bacterium | reverse complement strand
GAAGAAGCAATAAGGTTTAATAAAAAGATTAAGAAAGAAGATTCTTTGGTTTATATTAACTTGGGGAATGTATATGGCAAATTGAATTGCATTGACTTAGCTATCGGGAATTTTAAAAACGCCATAGAAGCAAATCCTTCATTTGCAGATGCTCATCAGAACTTGATACGTGCTGAGTTAATTAAAAAAGGTGTGGGATTGAGCTGGTGGGATTGGTGGCAAAGCACTCTTCGTAAAAAGGTGGTTGGATTATTTCTTGGTGGTGCAGCGATTATATTGAGTGGAGTGGCGATATATTTAGTTTTTAAAGGAGGAATAACTCCTGTCGGTCTGTTGATTCCAATTGTAATCACAGTAATCGCCGTAACTGTGCTTTTATTTCCAGAAATTCAGTATTTCAAAGTCAAAGCAGGCCCTTTTGAATTCTCAATGGAATCACGGTATCAGCGGCATCCTTACTTAATAGTGCAGAAAGGTGATGGTTTTAAATAGTAGGATGAGGTTAGAATGAATATGATGAAATGGAAAATAGGAATGGCTTTGGTATTAATTTTAACAATTCTTAATACCGCAAGCGCAGGAGTTCAAATAGAAGAAGTTGGAAAATATACTGCTTCCGGTGGTGGTAGTGATATTGCAGTATCTGACAGTTATGCGTATATGCTTGGTGATAAACTGTATATAATTGATATTAGCACTCCTTCCAGACCAATAAAGGTGGGAGAATGTAGTGTGTCTGGTTCGGATATTGCCATCAAAGGTTACGCATATGTAGTTGGATCGGATGGGATGTATGCCGTCGACATTAGTAACCCATATAACCCTGTTAAAGTTGGACAATGCAATAATATAACCGGTTATCATATGGCTGTTTATGGTAACCATGCCTATATTAGTGGTGGTTGGGATAAAGGGTTGAGAATAGTGGATATATCAGACCCCAGCAATCCAACAAAAATAGGTGAATACAATGAGACAAGCGGAGGTGAAATTGCAGCCTCAGAAGACTATGTCTATGTAGCTGATTCTAATATAGAAGGTTTGATTATAATTGACGTGTCAGACCCATCTAATCCTCAAAAAATAGCTCAAATAAGTGGAATAGGTGGTGATGACATCGCATACAGGGAAATATCCGGTGCCTGGAGAAGCTGGAACTACGTATATCTGTTAGGGCACGAGATTTATGTAATTGACGTCTCATATCCCAGTGAACCAAGAATAGTTGGTGTTTCTGATTTGATATGGGGGGACGGAGAACCGTTTGCTGTTGGTGAAAATTTTGCTTATGTTTCTAATTCAGAGGTGCATGGTTGGAGCGTCCATGATATCTCTGATCCGAGTAACCCTGAAGGGTTTACAGGGCGGTGTCTAGTGCCTGAAGGATTTCGTAGGGATATCGCTGCATATTTCGATTACGCATTTGCAACCTCTTCAGAGGGTTTAACTATTTTTAAAGTCGTTGAAACAGGTAGAATTCACATTTCTTCTTCGAAGTCTGGTGCAGATGTTTATGTCGATGGCGAGTATAAACACACTATGCCCGAATTTGCATATTCAACTGGATTCGACTTACCTGTTGGAGAGCATACAATCAAGCTAACAAAGTCTGGATATAATGACTGGGAAACAACAATATTTGTAGATGCGAACGAGTACGTTGAAGTATCGGCGACTTTAACACCTGAACCAGGTTCAATAAGTATATCTTCTGTTCCTGCAGGTGCAAAGATTTACCTTGACGGAGCATATAAAGGAACTACCCCAAAAACGATTTCAGATGTTTCTGTTGGCTATCACACCTTAGAATTGAATAAAGAAGGTTATCAAAGTTGGTCTCTATCGGTATATGTCACATCTGGGGATACAAAAGCGGTATCGGCATCAATGAGTGCAATACCAGTAGTAGCAACACCTACTATTATTCCAGTAGTATCACCAACTCCGATCTCAACTCCAGCCTTTACACCAACTCCAACCCCAATATCGGCACTTGTAGACTCAGATGGAGATGGAGTACCGGATCAATACGATTACGCTCCTTATGATCCAAATGTACAAACGGAGAGTGATATTATACCTGAAGCTACACCCACGCCGAAACCACCAGGATTTGACGTAATATTAGCGATTAGTGGATTATTGACAATAGCATATTTTTTAAGGAGGAGAAAAAATGAGGGAAAATAAGAATATCGGAAGAGGATTATATACTCAATCAATTGTTAAGGTATTGAGATTTGGTCCACTATCAGGAAAAGAGTTGAAAACCGAATGTGATGAACTTCAGATTTCACAGAGTGGTTCATCTTTCTATCGTTGTTTAGGGGGGCTAAAATATTTAGGTTTTGTTCAAAAAACAGGTGAGAGATATGAACTCACCTCTTTTGGAAGCGAACTTGCTACAAGAAGTGGAGATGCTTTTTTAAATTATTATTCATTGGGGTATATACGCTGTCCAGAATGCAGAAGAAGAGGAAATTTGGTCAAATGCGAGATAGGAAAAATAAAGGAGTTTAGGAGAAGTATGGGCGTATCCGTTAAGTGCCCTGTCTGTGGTTATACTAGATCCCCATATTTTCGTAATATATCCAAAGAGGAATTCATGGGGCTATATAACTCGAACCCGCTCAATAAAAGGTGGAATCCAAAAACTGAAAATGGCTGAGAGAGTAGTATGTGCAAATTTGGGTAATATGCATGATTTTATATTTTACTTTACCACTTAATATTGAGCAAATACTATAACTCAATTTGATTCTATACAGGTGATAAACATGACCAAAAGATAAATTGGAGTGGATAAACATGAGCAAAAAACATGATTTGTATTTAAACATTTTAAAGGATTATTTAAACAAAAAAGAGAATATAGAAATTATATCGACAGAAGCAGGGTTTGGTTGTCCAGTTTTTCCTGATATAACCGCAATAGATTCAAGTAGGGATATTTATTTATTCTACGAATTAAAAGTTGAAAGTATTTGCTCAATAAGTTGTGGTAAATCTGTTTTATTTGAGTTGCGATGGTGTTTTTACGCGATTTCATCAAAAATCCCCACCTAATATTGAGCAAGTTCAG
>QNCQ01000298.1 GCA_003645825.1 Fidelibacterota bacterium | reverse complement strand
GATATTAGTCTGGATGTGGATGTTTTGTATCGTGTAAAAGATTGGCTCGATGAGGTTTTCGCCTATTACTCAGGGAGAAGAGAATCTTTCACAGATTCACAAAAGATACTGGATTTGCTGGAAGAAGGAGGAATCAGGAGTGAAGTTGAAAAGACCGAGGAGAAGGTAGCAAGAGAAGAACCTTCGGGGGCGGAGAAAGAACGGGAATCTGAAGGCTCTCGAGAAAATATTGAAAGTGAAGAGCTTGTCTCCGCAGAGGAAATAAAGGTATTTGAGCCCTATAAAGTGGATACAGAGCTTTTGCCCGATTTTATCCATGAGGCTAATGAGCATATTGAGCAGGCGGATTTGAACCTGCTTACCATAGAAAACGATCCTTCTAACCAGGAAGCGTTGAACGCAGTTTTTAGAGCGTTTCATACCGTCAAAGGGGTGGCGGGATTTATTGGGCTGAAGGAGATTCAGGAGCTTGCTCATAGGGCAGAAAGTCTGCTTGATAAAGCAAGAAATAGAAAGATACTGCTTGCTGGAGATGCTATAGACATTGTTTTTAAAGCGGTTGATAAACTAAAAGGTATGATGCAGGAACTCGAAGAGGTGGGGAGTGATGGATTGATAAAGCCTCAGGAGGAAGATTTTATCGAGCTTTTGAGGGAAATCGATAGCTTTACATCTGGCAGAGTTGTGAAAGAGTCGGTGCAAGAAACCAGAGGTCAGGAGCGAGTTTCGGAAGGCACTGTGGGAGAAGTCAGGGAATCTACAAAGGAAAAGGAAGAAGCTACAGAAGCTGTGGGACCTGGGAGAGAGGAGACAGAGGAACCCGGTGAAAGAGATATGAAAGAGGTAAAGAAAATTAAAGTCAGGGAAATGATAAGAATAGATGCTGATAGACTGGATAGGCTTGTGGATACCATTGGGGAACTTGTAATTGCAGAATCTATGGTTGTTCAGTCTCCAGAGATGCAGTCAATTGGATCTGCTCGGCTTTCAAAGTATGTTTCTCAGCTTGACAAGATAACGAGGGAGCTTCAGGAACTGGGAACTTCTTTGAGAATGATACCTATAAAGTCGACTTTCCAGCGTATGGCGAGGCTTGTAAGAGACCTGGCTCGGAAGTCTGGTAAGGATATTGAGTTTGTCATGACAGGAGAAGATACGGAACTGGATAAGTCTGTGGTGGACAGGATAGGGGATCCTCTTATTCATATGATACGGAATGCAATTGACCATGGTATAGAGGATAGCCCTGAGGAAAGAAGAAAACTTGGCAAACCAGAGAAGGGCAGAATCGAGCTTAATGCTTATCATAAAGGGGGTAGCATAATAATAGAGGTAATAGATGACGGTCGAGGACTTGATAGAGAGGCTATTCTAAAAAAAGCTCGGGAGAAGGGTTTGGTGAAAGATAGTCGGGAACTTACTGATAATGAGGTCTGGAATTTGATTTTTATGCCAGGTTTTTCAACTGCCAGGGTGGTATCCGATGTGTCGGGACGTGGAGTTGGGATGGATGTGGTGAAAAAGAATATTGAGGCTCTAAGAGGAAGAGTAGAGATCTCCACGAAAAAGGGGTATGGAACGACATTCAGACTAATTCTCCCCCTTACACTTGCTATAATTGATGGCATGGTTATTAAGGTTGGTAATGAGAAATATATAATACCAACTCTCTCTGTGGTTACTACTTTTCGTCCGGGTAACGGTGAGATATCTACCCTATTTGAGAAGGGGGAGATGATAAAACTTCATGGAGAGTTGATGCCTCTTTTGAGGCTGTACAAGCTTTTTGAAATTGAAGGGGCAATTGAAGATCCATACAGTGCTCTTATTGTTGTGGTGGAGTCTGAAAATATGAAGGTTGGGGTAATGGCTGATGATCTTCTAGGGCAACAGCAAATAGTCATAAAGCCCCTGGGGGAATTGCTCAAAAGAGTGCCAGGTATTTCCGGTGGGGCAATAATGCCTGATGGAAGGGTGGGGCTTATTCTGGATATAAGTGGTCTGATAAAGCTTTCAAAGGAAGTGGGGGCTTATAACAACAGAAAAGAGGTGAGAAGTTGTAACAATCAAAGCAACTGAGGGAAGGAGGGTATCATGCCTGTGAACCTTGAAGCGAATGTAGAAATGCAGAAAAGTGACAAGGGCAAGGATAGAGCGGGGAAGTATCTGACATTTAAGCTTGGTAATGAAGAATATGGGATAGAGATATTGAAGGTCCGGGAGATAATTGGTATGATGGATATAACGTATGTTCCCAGAACCCCGGACTTTGTGAAAGGAGTGATTAATCTGAGAGGAAAGGTTATACCGGTGATTGATCTCCGGAAGAAATTTGGGCTTGATGAAGCAGAAATTACGGATGAGACATGTATCATTGTTGTGGATGTTTATAGGGATGATGCTCTGGTTCAAGCGGGATTGCTTGTGGATAGTGTTTCAGAAGTGCTGGATGTTGAGGATGGTGATATAGAAGATGCTCCGTCTTTTGGCGAAGAGATAGATACCAGTTTCATTCTGGGCATGGCAAAGGTAAAAGGAGGGATCAAGATACTACTAAATATTGATAAGGTGTTGAGTACGGAAGAGATAACAAAGATTTCTGCTATTAAAGAAAGGATGGAGAGCGACGAAAAGGAAAAGTAGAAGAGAAGGAGAAGTATCGTGAAGCAAGCATTGGGAAGTTTGTTAGCTTTGTTACTTCTTTTATTTCCTTTTAGGGCTTATGCTTCAGAGGAGTGTTCTGCAGGGGGCGAAGACCATGTATGTGTTAAGTTGTATGGTTATGTTAAGTTGGATGCCAGCTACGACACGTGGCAGATAGATGTTGGTAATTTTGCCAGGTGGGTTGAGAATACTGCAGCGGAGAATGGCTATCTGAGCATAACTGCAAGGCAGACGAGGTTGGGGTTGAGTCTTAAATGACCTGAAACGGAGTCGGTTAAGCTTGGTAATGAAGAATACGGGATAGAGATATTGAGGGTTAGAGAGATAATAGGTGTTATGGATGTAACTTACGTTCCAGGGACGCCGGATTTCGTAAGAGGGGTAATAAACCTGAGGGGGAAAATAATTCCTGTTATTG
>QNCQ01000297.1 GCA_003645825.1 Fidelibacterota bacterium | reverse complement strand
TATTTTTCATATCTTTTATCAGTTGATAATATCTTATTACCATGGGCTCTCTCCTCCTTCTTATCTCTATCAAAACTTAAACGGAGAGAGCCCTCTTCTTCAATACCCTCTATTAAACCTATTCCATCTCCTTCTGCTATCCTTCTAACCTCTATCAATCTCTCATCTGTTAGCCTCTTAATCTCTCTTATCCCTATCAATCCCTTTAATTCCCTTAACTGTATACCATGTGAATGAACTGTACATTTTCGGTTTGAAAAACTCTTGCCAATTGCGGGCTTAAGCGTTAAAATTACATGCTTTCTGGAGAGGTGTCCGAGCTGGCCTAAGGAGCACGATTGGAAATCGTGTGTACCGGCTAAAACCGGTACCGAGGGTTCGAATCCCTCCCTCTCCGCAAAGAGCTGAGTAGACTGGATGAGTTTGGTTTGTTTCTGTTGCTGCTCCGAGTTTTCTGCTAGGATTTCTATGAGGAATCTCCCTATGTGAATTTCTAACTTTCTTTTAGAGTCTGGTGGAAAATAATTTGTTCGAAAAAAGTTTGATCTATAGAGTAAATAAGAAAACCATACAAACACTCTTAGGAGCAATGTTAAATTGATTAAGGATAAATGGACAAATCTTTTAAAATTTAACCTTTAGGAAGTTAATATTTTGCTGTAATATTTTTAAATTAATACAAGGTATATGAGGAGAATGTTATGGTAATCGGGATAAGAAGGGAGGATAAAAACAGGTGGGAGGGAAGGGTTCCGCTTACTCCTGAGGACATTGTGTACCTAAAAAAGAACTATTCCTTAAGATTTGTTGTTCAGCCCTCAGAGATAAGAGCATTCAGAGATGATGAATATCGAGAAAAAGGTGTTACCGTTGATGAGGATCTTTCCAAATGTGATGTTATTCTCGGTGTCAAAGAAATTCCTCCTGAGCTTTTGCTTCCTGATAAAATCTATGTTTTTTTCTCGCACACGATAAAAGGACAAAGATATAACATGCCTATGCTTAGAAGATTGATGGAGCTACGAGATACTCTGATTGATTATGAAAGAATAGTGGACAACAAGGGGAAGAGGCTCATCTTCTTTGGGAGATTTGCCGGAATTGTAGGTATGGTAGATTCTTTGTGGCTACTTGGGAAAAGACTTGCTGCTTCAGATATTTTAACGCCTTTTAGAATGATAAAGCATACAATAGAGTACAAAGACCTTAATGACATCAGATCTCACCTTTTCGAAGTTGCTGGTTACATTCGTAGAGACGGTCTTCCCGATGAGATAGTTCCTTTTGTTACAGGTTTTACTGGTTACGGAAATGTTTCCCGAGGGGCTCAGGAAATTTATGATATCCTACCGGTGATAGAAATAGAGCCTGAAGAGCTGTTTAAACTGGGCAAGGAAGTAAGGATTTCCCGAAATCATGTCTATAAGGTTGTTTTTAAAGAAAAAGATATGTTTGCAAGAAAAGATGACGATAGGTTTTCACTTGAGGAATACTATAATCATCCAGAAAGATACAAATCGATTTTTGAAAAATACCTTCCATTGTTGGATCTTCTAGTTAATTGTATATACTGGGATGAGAGATACCCAAGAATAGTGACAAAGAAGTTTTTAAAGGAAACTTTTATGAAAAGCAGGCTTTTTAAACTCCAGCTCATCGGGGATATATCCTGCGATGTGAACGGTTCTATAGAGTGTAATGTTAAAACTACGGATGTGGGTAATCCTGCTTATGTATATGATCCTCTGCAGGATACCATTCAAGATGGTATTGAGGGGAGAGGTGTAGTTGTTCTTGCTGTTGATAATCTCCCATGTGAGCTATCAAGGGAGTCGTCGATATTTTTTAGCTCTGTTTTGAAAAAGCTTCTTCCCGGTTTATTGAATGTTGATCTAAATTCGGACTTCGAGAACGCAGGCCTGCCTGAAGAACTCAAAGAAGCTACAATAGTCTATAAGGGGGCTCTTACTCCTGAATATGAGTACTTGAAACAATATATATAAGTAAGGAGGAGCGGGATGAAAAATATTTTGGTCCTGGGCGCGGGGCTTGTGTCAAAGCCTCTTATAGATTATCTTGCACGGTTTCCCGAGTATAGACTAACGGTTGCTAGCAGGACAGCCTCAAAAGCTGAGAAACTTGTAGAAGGAAAGGTTAATGCGGAGTCCCGGCAGTTGCTTGTAGAAGACAAAGAAAGTTTAAGGAGATTGATTAAGAGTGCTGATATAGTAATAAGCCTTGTTCCATATGTATATCATGTTGACATAGCCAAAATATGTATAGCGGAAAAAAAGCCAATGGTTACAACATCCTATGTTAGCCAAGCAATGAAGAATCTTGATGCTGAAGCTAAAGCTTCCGGAATAATAATATTGAATGAGATAGGTCTTGATCCCGGTATAGACCATATGTCTGCGATGAAGATTATTGATTACGTGTATAAAAATGGAGGAAAGGTGCTGGGATTTAGGTCTTACTGTGGTGGGTTGCCTGCCCCTGAAGCGAATACCAATCCACTGGGTTATAAATTTAGCTGGAGCCCAAAGGGTGTACTTATGGCAGGCAGGAACCCCGGACGATATCTTGAGGATGGGAAGGTTATTGAAATTCCCGGTGATGAACTTTTTAGGCATTATAGAAAAATAAGGATAGGGAAACTGGGAGAATTTGAAATTTACCCAAATAGGGATTCCCTTCCATATATAGATAAATATGGGTTGAAGGATATAAAAACCATGTTTAGGGGTACCATCAGGAATTTGGGGTGGTGTGATACGCTTTATGTTCTCAGCAAACTCGGTTTCCTGAGCGAGAAGAAGGTGGACCGAAGCAAGGTGAGCACATATAGCGAGCTGATTGATTACATAATTGGTCCAGGTAGCGGCAGTATCAAGGAACGGATTTCAAAGTTTGTGGGTAGTAATATAAAGGAGGCGACTTTCGAAAGACTACAGTGGCTGGGATTGTTAGGCAATGAGCTTTTGCCTAAGGGAAAAGACACTCTGATAGATATAATGGTAGATACCATGCTTTCCAAGATGGAGTATAAGCCTGGCGAACGCGATATGATAATACTGTTCCATGAG